>CAZQXW010000032.1:0-20822 GCA_964597365.1 uncultured Thermoplasmatales archaeon
AATGAAAAAAACTGTGAAAAAGCTATGACAGATGAAATTTATGCAACAGAAAAAACATATGAACTAGTTAAAAAAGGAGTTCCTTTTAGAGATGCTTACAAAAAAATTTCAAAAGAATACCAAAAATAAAATTCCCATAAGATAAATTATGTGAGTTGAACTTGAAGTCAAACTCACTTCCCCTGCATAAATTTTTACAAGATAAAAATTAAACAAAAAGATTAAACCCTATCTTTTAATTCTGAACTTAATGGGTTTATTAAATTATCCTACAGTTGAAGAAATTCAATATTACAATACAATTGCGATTGAGATGTTTAGAAAAAGTAAACATGATGAGGCAAAGACAATTAGTATAGCATACGTTAAAAAAGCAATTGAAAAAGTAAAAAATAAACAGGGTAATCTTTATGAAAAAGCTGCATTGATGCTTTATGAACTAACACGCATTCATGCTTTTGAAAGTGGAAATAAGAGAACTGCTTTTCTAACTACAAAAAAGTTTGTTCTTAGAAATGAAGGAAAATTTAATATACCTGATTCAACAGATAATGTAAAAGTAATGATTGGCATTAGGGAAAACTATTACTCATTAAATGAAATAAAAGAGTGGATTAAAAATGGTAAAATCAAAGAGTTTAGAAGATAAAATTTCAGAAAAAACAAAGAAAAAAATTGCAGATGAAGAATTTCGAGAAATAATAAGAATTGCCAATGGGCATAGAAAAACACTTAGCGCACTTGCTAAACATTAGAGTTTTTGTAAATTTTAACCATTTTTTTTCGTAATGTTTAATATTAGGAGAACTCTAACATTTTACCAGTAAAACTGTATTCAAATCCCTTCCCCTGCATAATTTTAGTTAATTGTACATTGCAAGGAAAAAAACACAAAAGAATTATTAAAAAATTTTGGAGAAATATTATTTCATATCTGTTTTCCTTTTCTACGTTCCATCATAACGCAGACGCCATATAGCACTTTTATCTTGTTATCTCTGCAAAACTTAATTGATTCATTTGACTCAGAACCAGGTTGCATCCAAACCTTTCCGATACCAAGATCTTTACATTCTTTGACTGCTTCTACAGTGACTTTTGGAGGAACAACGATGTCTACTACATCAGGGATTATAGGGAGGACGGTCAGTTTAGGATAACACTTTTCACCAGATATTTTACTAGAATTTGGATTTACTGGAAATACCTTGTAGCCAGCATTCTTTAAATCAAAGTACACCTTGTTGCCATATTTCTCTTTATTGTTTGAAGCACCTAGTACAGCAAATACATTTTTTGCATCTATGAATTCATTGATTAGATCTTGATTCATTGTTTCCATGATCAACCCGTAACCTTCATTTGATATTTATAATTCCCGTTCAAATTTTACTTTGATACGACAAAAATACTTTTACTAAATCTATTTTCTAAATCAATGTCATATTATTTCTATAGTTTTTCCAACTCCGCACTCACACGAAGTTTTAGAAAATTTTTTTCTAATTTCTTTTTTATATTTTGTACAATGACATGGACATATAAACTTCAAATTATCTAAAATAGAAAAATTATCAAAACCATGAAAGCCACCTATTATGCCTACAACATCTCCAATTTTTCTTGATGCTTCTAAAATTTTATCTACACTTGGATGTGAACAACCGGCTAAAACGTACCAGCCTTCTTGGCTTTTTAAAACCAATGAATGTTCATCTACAGGCTTACCCGCCAACATGCCTATGGTGTAAACACCACTAGAAACCATAGTTGATTCTTTCGTATCAACAAGCTTTATTTTTCCACCTAAGTCATCTTTGGATAACTGATATACTTCTGCATTATCAATAAAATTTATAACTGATTTTAAACCACCATTATGATCCCAGTGTTCATGCGATATAACAATTTTGTTGATGTCCTTAGGGTTTATATTAAGTTTTTCCATATTATTTAACAGTATTTCTCCTTTTGCGCCTGTATCAAATAGAATAGTATCCTTATTTGTTTGTATCAAGCAAGCAAAACCCCAATCGGATTTTAAACCAATGCCTTTTTTTGCTACTTCGTTGTCATAAACTATTGTAAGCTTCATTTGTTGAAATACTCCTGCATTCTATTAAATGCTTTATTTATCATCTTTTCATCTACACAGAAAGAAAGCCTTAAATGTTTTTCTCCCGTTGGTCCAAAAGCAATGCCTGGTGTTGTCGAAACTTTTGCCTCTTTTAGAAGTTTTTTGCAGAATGTAGTTGAATTACTACCTTCATCAAGCAATATTTTTGGAAACATAAGATATGATCCATGAGGTTTCTGATAATCAAAAACATAGTCTAATTCACCAAGTCTTTTACACATAAGGTCCCTTGCAGATAAATAGCGATTTCTAAAATCTTTAATACAATTCTGAGAACCTTTTAATGCAGCAAGCGCAGCATATTGAGAAACAACTGTTGCACAAATTGCAAATGGAATATGTGCTTTTGAAATCTGAGGGATTAATGCTTCATCTGCATGTAAATAACCAATTCTCCAGCCGGTCATAGCGTAGCTTTTTGTAAAAGTAAAACAACTAACCACGTTTTTTTTCATCTCTGGAATAGAGCCTATACTAAAATGCTGGTGGCTGTCATACGTAAAATATTCATATGCTTCATCTGTGATAACCATCAAATCATTTTCAAGAGCAATATCTGCTAACTTGCGAAGTGTTTTTTCTGAAAAAACAGTGCCTGTTGGGTTACTAGGTGAACAATACATAATAGCTTTTGTTTTTGGAGTTATTGCATTTTTTATACCCTCAATATCTAAATCAAATTCTTTTTCTTCAATTGTGGGAACAAGCACTGGCTTTCCAGAAGCAAGCTGGACCTGCCTTATATGTGTAGAATAAGTCGGAGAGGGAAGTATTACTTCATCCCCTGGATCTATCAAAGCCATGATAGCCGCAGACAACCCCTCAACAGCACCAATCGTGACGATAATCTGTGAAGGATTTGTATTCATATTATTGTCTCTTTTCATCTTTTTTGATATTTCCTCTCTTAATTCTAATATGCCCTTATTTTCCGAGTATCCTCCAACTTTCCCTTGTTTTATTGCATCAATCGCTCCTTTTTTTATATGTTCCGGTGTACCAGATGTAGGTTTTGCCCAAGATAAAAATGCAACATCTTCTATTTCTTTTGAACGTCTGGTCATTTCATGTATCGCAGATTTTTTTATGTTAGAAACCCTATCTGATATTCTCCAATCTTGTACCAATCTTATTTCCTCCTTTTTATATTCGCAAATTAATCATATGAAAGTCGAGTTTTTTCATTTGTTAATGTACGCTGGATAATTTCTTTCCATTTTTCAGAATTCCATGTCCCCAGTCTTTTATGCACATTATAGTATTTCTGAGGAATTGGATGCGTTCCATAAACCACTTCTATTCCATATTTTGTACTGATAAAATCATGAAAAGATGTTAAATAAGGACATGGCGGATATCCAACAAGCATGCCTGTTGCAAGGTGAATAACTTCTGCTCCGTTCTTTATCATCTCTTCAGGAGCGTACTCGATGTTTCCACCAGGACAACCACCACATGTAGTATATCCAACTAATTCCAATTCTTCATCGTCTTTATAAACGCTAAAACCCCCTTCCTTATTTTTGAGGGATTTTATACATTTTCCTCCAGCACACATGCGATAGCGATCGCAGATAATAATCCCAATTTTAATTTTATCGTTCATAATTACCCTCTTCTCATTAAATAACGTAATTGCTCATAAAACTACTCTTTTTTTAATACTAAAAAGTTGTTAAAAAACCCCCCATTCTTCGCACTTGTTATTTTATCTTAGAAAGATCTCCATTAAGAATAACCGGTTGCATGATCCTCACTTCATGAGCCCATCTGTGTTTTGAATGATGTGGTAAATCTTGCAGAAGAAATATTTTCTTATTAAAGTAATGGGCCAAAGCAATTTCCATTAAAGTAGCAGTTCCGATATATCCCTCAGTATTATTTTTTTCATGGTTTAAGACAAGAATGGCATCGCTGTCTTCGACGAATTTGAAATGAGTCCTCATAATATCATTTTTTACACAATGATCATAATCTGCCTCAAGATCATCATTATCATGATTTCCATTAACAATATCAAGTGCGTCAGTTGGAATTTTAACTAAATGTCCCATTTCTTCTAATATCTCTTTGGCCTCAATCATTTCTTTTGCAAAAGTCATGCTCCCGCAGATCATTATCTTCATAAGAAATACCGTTAAATTGGGGTTTTTTATAAATGTAACTATTTTTACATTCTACTTTTTCTTTCCACTAAGTTGTCCACAAGCACCACTGATATCGTCACCAAGCGATTTTCTAATAGAGCACTCGACATCATTGCTCTCTAAAATCTTCTTAAAGTGTAATACAACTCTTTTGCTGGGCTTTTCAAAATCACTAAATTCATGAGGGTTATAAACGAGCAAATTCACATGAGCAAGTCTATTTTTCATTAAATGAGCAAGTTCACGAGCACAGCCCGCCGAATCATTAACATCTTTGATTAAAACATACTCAAATGAAACTCTTTTATTTGTAATGTCGCTGAATTTATCTGTTGCATCAAGTAATTTACTTAGTGGATATTTCTCATTTATTGGCATTAATTGATTTCTCAGTTTATCATTAGGTGCATGCAGAGAAATTGCAAGTCTTACCTGTAAGCCCAATCTTGCAAAATCATGAATCCTTGGAATAATTCCTGCCGTGGAAACTGTAATATGGCGAGCACCGATATTCAAGTAATTCTCGTTATTTAATATTTCAATAGCACAAATAACATTTTCATAATTTAAAAAAGGCTCACCCATGCCCATAAAAACAACATTTGTAACTCTTTCATCAGCGTCTTTTAAATGTTGATTAACAAATAAAACCTGCTCGACTATTTCATCACAACTCAAACTCCTCTCAAACTTATTTGCACCTGTTGCACAAAACTTACAGTTTAGAGGGCAAAAAACCTGAGATGAAACACAAACCGTTCGACGCCCATCCAAATGCTTCATTAAAACAATTTCAATAAATTTCTCATCCTTTGTTTTCAACAAAAACTTTGATGAATCTTTTGATTCTTCAATTTTAACAAAACTCAAACTTGTCAAACTAAATTTAGAGTTCAATTCATCTCTAAGTCTCTTAGAAAAAGTAGTAATTTGATCAAATGATGTAATGGATTGCTTAAAAACTGCATCTTCTAACTGTTTAATCCTAAATTTTGGAATCTTGTTCTCCTTAAAGTAATTCTTAATTTCATCAAACATAATATTAAACACGAAGATACAAATCAATTAATAAACATATCTAATCTCATCTCTCTTGTTATTACATAATTTATGTTTGTAAATGCCTAAAGACATAGTTTATAAAAGAACAAATGTTTAGAAATAGCAATTGGGGGGTTTGTATTTATGCCAAAAGTAAGTGAAAAACAAATCCAGATTGATGAACAAAAGGTTATCGATCAGCTAAGAGAGGATTCAAACAAAAGTATAAATGAAATTGCTGAGCGACTTGGTTTTTCTCGACAAAAGGTCTGGAGGATTGTTAAAAAACTAGAAAAAGAAAATATAATCTGGGGATATGGAGCAGTTATAGATGAAGAAAAACTTGGTCTAAATTATTACATCCTGCTTATGAAGAAAAACGTAGAACCTGTAAAATCAGAAGCAATCGAAAATATAACTTCAAGAGAGATTGAAGATTATATTAAAAAGATGGGTTGTGAAATGATAAGCAGTCTTTATACACATGGTTTTTATGATTGGGTTATACTCTTTACATCGCCAAATAAAATTCAAGCAAAAAGGGTAAGTGAGTTGTTTATTGATAGATATCATGATTTTTTAACTGATATTAAATTTTTAGAAGCGATTTTTCCAGCAAAGATAAAAGGAAAAGTAAACCCAAATATCGAAAAATTAAAGGATTTATTTTAGGATTTTGTTTTTCTTTGAGAAAAGAGTAAAGGATATACTATATCGCTCGTACAACATGGCAGCCATACTGCTAGGAACAAAAAGACAAAGATTCCGATAAGCTGTACCATGCTAATTGTACTCCCTAAAGCCATTATCACATGAAAAAGTGATGCCCATGTGCTTATAAGTACGTGCCCTGCATGCGGGACTTTTGAAAAACCTTTCCAGTAGCCAATTATTATTCCAATTATTGCAGGAATATTTGTTATAATGGGTTTTTCTATAAAGCCAATATGTGCTTCTGCATTTGGTAGCCCAAGTGCCATTTCTCCAATATATGGGATTATTGAATCACTTATAGTTGCTATTCCAATTGCTCCGGTGTAACCTATTATTAATGCTAGCCATAGATTCTTTTTTGCATATTTTAGATAGATTGTTGTTGTTACAAGTGCACTTAAGAATACATGTGTTGGATGTAAAATAAAAAATACGTTTTCAGAAACCGACGATACATTTGATAAAAAATTTCCATAAAATATTATCACCATTAAAAGTATTCCTGTTGCGGCTCCAAATAAAGTGAAAGGAATATGATGTTCTAACTCATGCATTATTCTTTTTACAATTTTACTCATAATTTAACAATATATTATTAACATTTATAAACCTAGTTAATAACTTTTATACATACATATATAAAGAAGTTATTAATTAATTGTAAATTATGCCGATAGTAAGCATTTCACTAAACGATACAATCCTTGAAGAAATAAGCAGAATACAAGAAGAACAAGGCTACTCTGGAAGATCTGAAGTAATAAGAGCAGGTTTAAGACTACTCATATCTGAAAGTAAAAATTCAGAAAAGCTCACGGGAGATATAAAAGCAATATTGATACTTATACACTCCCATGAAAATGAGCAAATAGTATCAGATATAAAACATGAATTCAAGGGAGTAACAAAAACCCAAATACATAACCATTTCAGAGAAGATAAGTGTTTAGAAATATTTGTCTTAGAAGGAAAGGCAGAGAAAATAAGAGAGATGATCCGGCTATTTCAAACAAGTAAAAAAATGGATTTAATTAAGTTCATAGTTGCTTAAAATCATAAGAAAAGTGACTTTAATTAAACCTTAAATTTTATAACCATCTAACATATATCTTGTCTATACTAGGTGTGGAAAAAGAGGAGAGATTGATGCCTGAGACTGAATTGAAAAATGATGGTTTATGCGTAACTGGTATAGAAGAATTAGATATAATGCTAGGTGGAGGAATACCAACCGGAAGCACTGTCCTTGTTGTAGGAAGTAGTGGATCTGGTAAAACCACCATGTGTATGCAATACCTCATAAACGGTGCAAAAAAAGGAGAAAGAGGAGTTTTTTTTACGATAACTGAGCCCTTGTTTAAACTTACAAAAAACATGGAAGGATTCAACTTCTACGATAAAAAACTCATTGAATCAGGAATGGTAAATCTAATAGATTTAAGGATTATAAGTGAAAGACTGGGTCTTGACACTGAAAAATATACAGTTGAAGATGCAAGCGCACTTCTTGATATTTTAAGAGATATAGCAGATGAATTAAATGTAAAAAGGCTCATAATTGATTCTATCACGGCTCTATGTTACAGGCTTCAGACGCCTGAAATGATACGTGATTTCATCTTTAAACTAGGATCATCACTTGCTGCTATGAAATGTACGACACTTCTTACTTCAGAAGTGCCACCTCGAAAATTTCAGTATTCACAATATGGAATTGAAGAATTCATATCAGATGGAATATTGTTCCTTGGAGATATCGAAAGAAAAGGGGATTTGATCAGAACATTTCAAATAGTAAAAATGAGAGGGGCAGCACACAGCCGTACAAAATCTGCTATGAGTATTTCATCAAAGAATGGTGTAGAACTTGCTCCATTGTTAAAATCTAGAGAGTGAAGAAAAAAATGCCAAATGTTTTAATTGACGGACTAAAAGAACGGATTTCAAATGCGATATCAATAAATCAATCTATAGGTATACTTTTACCCGCAAGTAATTACTCTGACTTAATTCAAGCAATGTTTGAACGAATAAAAAGCAAACCAGATGAAGCGTGGGTATATGTAACGGTTACAAAACCATATGATACTCTTTTAAAACAATATGGCTTTTTAAATGAGATTAAAAACGTAAAATTCATCGATTGTATATCAAGAGCTGCAGGTATTACAAAACCTGAAAAAAACGTAGAATTCATTGAAAGCCCAACGATGCTTGAAAAGCTGAGCCTTGAAATAATGAACATATTCAAAGAAGTAGATCCGAAAACAAAAAAATATCTAGTAATTGACTCGCTGAGCAACCTGATAGTTTATAACGATCCAGAGATAGTAACAGAGTTTTTTTATCACATAATAAATCGCACCAGAACAAAAGAAGTACACACTATCTCTCTTGCAATAGAAGATGAAGGACTTGAGAAATACCTTAATCGTTTAATTTTCTTAAACGATAAAATCCTTAAGGTAAGAGACTCGTTTATATAGACTAAAATATCTGAAGAATTAAAATGACTAAAGAGGAATTTATATCAACAGGAATTGAAAAACTTGACAAACTCCTTGAAGGCGGGACACCTAAAGGATATTTAGTTTTAATTCTAGGAACACCCGGCAGCAGTATAGAAATTTTAAGTAAACAACTAGCATCCGCGGGAAAGGTTTTATATTTTACAACCGAAGAAACAGAAGACGAACTAGTAGAAACAATGAACCGATTCGGATGGAAAAAAACAGATATGGAAATAATAGATATCGCATCGTTGTACTCTGAATCTATTCTTTCCGGTGAACAAAGAAGAGTAAATGTTTATCAACAACGATCAAAAATAAAATTAAAAGAACTTATAGAAATCGGATCTTCAGGTATGCCCGATGTAAAGGAAAAAAGCGAAGATTTTTTGGCAATTCTTTCAAATAATCTTAAAAATACAAAAACTGAAAAAATAATAATAAACTCTCTAGACTTCTTTTTAAACCAATATACACAAGATGAGGTACTAAGAACACTTCATGCCGCAAAGCTGTGTAACACCCGAAATAAAGGTATTTTATACTTAATTATGACAAGAGGCATTCATGGAGATGTCTTTGAAAGGAAAATGGAAGGAATAGCCGATTGTGTACTTGAATTGGAAGTACTTCAGAAGGGTTCGACTTTTGAAAGATTTTTAGCTGTCAAAAAAATGAAAAACTATGCTAAAAAGATAGGTATTGCAAGATATGCAATTGATAGTGACGGCTTTGTATTAGAGATGATAGAAAGAATAATGTAATTCTATTCTTTTTAAGAGGGAATGATAGGGGGGCATTTCTATAAGAAGAGGAGAATGCGAGAAAATTGCCCCCAAATTTTATTATAAAAATTACAAAAAGGGTTTTTTAAAACTTCGTAATAGATATAACAATTTTTTAAAATTTCATTCGGACAAATAACAGAATGTTATAATAGTAATGAAATATGTTTTTTACAAAAATTCTACAACAGTTCGTGTAGTGACTGCAGGAATTCTAAAAAGAAACATCCCCGAAGCTCCATTTTCAGGCATTACTTTTCCCCTTACATCTTCACGAAATGACATGCCGCCAAAGTATGCAGACATGTTAAGAGTTAGTGCTATTTTGTCTCCTTTATTCATTCCAGGTGAGCCTGATGAACATGACCCATCTGCGTCTTCTATTACGATTATTCCAAATTTAGAAGCACCCAAATCGTATAGTCCTGATGTTGAAAATATGCCACTTCCGGAGGGCGTAGATGAAAACTTTGTATTATCCCATGATAACGCACATTTCTTTTCTCCATCTGAAATAGTTATTACAACTTCTCCAAGATCTATAGTACTTCCACCAGATCGAGATGTTACAATAATTGTCATATTATGAAAAGCACTAACTTGTGAGCCACTAAGATTTCTCGTGCCATATTGACCTATTATCTGATAAACACCAATACCCGAGCTTATCTCATCTCTTGTTTCTTGACCAGAGGTAAGAGCTCTTGTTTCAATATCATTAGATGTTTGTATTAAAACAGATGCAGCAATGCCAGCTACTAGTATCATAGCAATAAATACTATCATTGCACCAATGCCAATGGATGCCTCATTTAATTTGAGAGCATCATCTCTCCATAGCTTTTTTCTAGTATGCATCCCAATCCGTAATATAATAGATTTATTGTGTTTTTATATGGCTTTTTCGCAGTTGAATGTGTATAAGAATATGCATGTATGTATGTTATAGTTAGTCCGTAGACGCTATTTTTTTATTCAATTGTATAATTAGATAAATATGCAGATAAGAATGCACATTATTCAAAAAAATAATATTTTTTAAAGATTATTTTCTTCTTTTACCATAGTGCTTAATAAGGAGTTATATATTTCGGTTTTTAAAAATCTAATTTAATTTGATTGTGGGGATTAAGGCTTTATGAAAAAAATAAACATACCTGAACTAAAATTTGGTACAGACAAATTAAAGAAAGGATTTGCCAAAATGCAAAAAGGCGGCGTTGTGATGGATGTTACGAATGCCAAACAAGCAAAAATTGCAGAAGACGCAGGCGCAGTAGCTGTTATGGCACTTGAAAGAGTACCTGCGGATATAAGAGCTGAAGGTGGCGTTGCAAGAATGGCAGATCCAACAAAAATATATGAAATTTTAGATACAGTCAGCATTCCTGTTATGGCAAAAGCACGAATCGGGCATTTCGTAGAAGCCCAAGCCCTTGAATCAATGGGGGTAGACATGATAGATGAGTCAGAGGTACTAACCCCTGCAGATCCATTTTACCATATTGATAAACATACATTTACAATACCTTTTGTTTGCGGATGCAGAAACCTTGGAGAAGCAGTACGTCGCATATGGGAAGGTGCTGCAATGATAAGAACCAAAGGCGAAGCAGGAACCGGCAATATAATCGAAGCTGTAAGGCACCAGAGGATGGTAACAAGTACAATAAAATCCCTTCAGAACTTATCTAAAAATGAATTAGACAAACTTGCAGAAGAATATTGCCAAAGCTATGTTACTTCAGCAAAAACACTTACAGGTAGAAAAATAGATGAAAACACACCTATATTTGAGGACTACACATTAAAAACAATTAAAAAAGGAATTTTTGAAATACTTGTTGAAACTAAAAAAATACAAAGAATGCCTATTGTAAACTTTGCAGCAGGGGGAGTTGCAACACCTGCTGATGCTGCACTTATGATGCAACTGGGAAGCGATGGGGTATTTGTAGGAAGCGGAATATTCAAATCAAAAATACCTGAAAAAAGAGCAAAAGCAATAGTGAAAGCTGTTGCAAACTACGACAAACCAGAAATAATTACAGAGGTAAGCAAGAATCTAGGTGAAGCAATGGTTGGAATAAATATTGATACTATTCCAAAAGAAGAAATGCTTCAGGAGAGAGGATGGTAAAAAAAGTATCCATTGGAGTAATAGGAATACAAGGAGCAGTAGAAGAGCATATACAATCGATGAAACAAGTATTTAAAAAAACAAATACACCTGGAGAAGTTTTCCCAATAAAACATAAAGAAGAAATCAAAAAGATAGATAGTTTAATAATCCCTGGTGGAGAAAGCACCACTATTTCTCGTATTTTATTTCAAAAGGAATTGCACAAGGAAATTAAAAAACGAGTAAAAAACGATAATCTTCCAATAATGGGCACATGTGCTGGTTGCGTTATTCTTGCAAAGAAAATAAATGATGATGCCCATGATGTAAAACTACTTGGGCTAATGGATATAGAAGTTACAAGAAACGCGTTTGGTAGACAAAAAGAATCCTTCGAACAAACAATACAAATACAAGGTTTTAAAGAGCTGTACAATGCTGTTTTTATTAGAGCACCTTTAATTGAAAAAACCAAAAATAATTGTAAAACACTTTCAAAAATAGATAATAAAATTATAATGGCGAGGCAGGATAATATCCTAGCCTTATCCTTTCATCCAGAACTTACAGATGATTTAAGGATTCACCAATATTTTTTAAATTTAATTTTTTAAGCCTTCATTATTGCCATTAAAAATATTCCTAATGCAACAAGGGCTCCTACAAGTGCTCCAACGATTGCTACTACGCCTTGCAAAATTGTATTTTTAAAGTAAAAAATACTATCTGCTCCAGGCATACCCATCATTCCGTTGAGCCATCCTGCACCCCATGCAAATATGACTAATACCAGTATACCAATAACAACTAATATACCACCTACGGCTCTGCTTTTTCCAGATCCGAAATATGCAGTAAATATACCTGCTATCATGCTTGCAATTGCAAATACTAGCGTCATCATACTCAGGAATTGAGCTAACAAATTTACGTCACCCATTCTTTATTTCACCTCTCTTTTTTAAAATTTAGTCCCAGTCAATGTTTTAGTGTCTATTACACCCTCGATTGATCTTATTTTATCAACGACGATTTTACCTAGTCTCTCGAAGTCATCTGCTTTAATTTTTGCTATTAAATCATATTCTCCAAAAAGCGGGTGTAATTCTACTACTTCTGGTACTTTTGAAAGTTTATTATAGACATCGTGTTCTCGTGCAGGTGCTGCACTTATTAAAACGAAACCTATGGCCATTTTGGTTATCACCTTGATATTCCCTTATAATTTTTTGTAATATAAACCTTTTCAAAAAAAATCAGTTAAAACACGATATATCACTATTGTATAATATTCGTCAAAAACCCTATAAATAGTGTTGTAATATCCAATTTTTGAATATGTACGTTTTAGAGCAAGCAAAAAAAGAAATTATTCAATCAATTCAAAAAACCTTAAAAGAACTCAAATATGATTGTGAAATAAAAATTGAAGTTCCACCAGCAGGTATGGGCGATTTTGCTTTTGCTTGTTTTTCACTTGCACCAGTTGCAAAAAAAGCACCTAATGCTATTTCTGCAGAGATATGTAAAAAAATAAAAAAACCTTCAATTGTTAAAAGAATAGAAGACAAAAAAGGATATGTCAACTTTTTTTTAAACAAAGAAACTCTAAAAGAATCAACAATTGAAGATATATTTGAAAAGAAAGAAAAATACGGATTTTTAGAAGAAAAAAATAAGAAAGTAATAGTTGAGCATACTTCTGCAAACCCGAATGGTCCTCTTCATGTTGGAAGAGCAAGAAATCCGATAATAGGAGATACAATTGTAAGGATTTCAAAAGCTGCAGGGTACAATGTAGAGTCACAGTTTTACCTAGATGATATGGGAAAGCAAGTAGCAATACTTGCATGGGGTGTAAACAATCTTGATGAAAATGACATACCCAAACCTGATTATGACAAAGCAGATCATAAAACAGTAGGTTACTATCAACTTGCAAGCAAACTCATGAAAGAAAAAGAAGAAGTAGCAGATGAAATAGGGGAAATTGTCAGAAAAAGTGAAGAGGGTAGCGTTGAAACAATTGAAATGGTACACAAGGCTTATAACCCTGTTTTAGAAGGAATGAAAGAAAGTATGCAACGTATAAATATCACACTTGACAGTTACATTCCTGAATCTGATTTTTTAAAAGATAAAAGCGTTGAAAAAGTAATAAAAGAACTTAAAAAATCCAAATATTCCAACAAGGAAGATAATGCTTACTACCTTGATATGGAGCCTTTTGGAATAAAAGGCAGAAACACCAAGTTTTTCTACCAGAGAAGTGATGGAACAACGCTTTATGCCACTAGAGACATAGCATATCACTTATGGAAGATAAAAAATGCAGATATTCTCATAAATATTCTAGGCGAAGACCATAAACTAGAATCAAAACAAGTAGAAATTGCATTAAAACTTTTAAAAGCAAAAAAAACACCAAACGTTATTTTCTACTCATTTGTATCAATGCCAGGTGGAAAAATGTCTACCAGGCAGGGAAGAGTAGTGTTTCTGGATGATCTAATAGAGCAATGCGTGCAAAATGCTTATGAAGAAGTCAAAAAAAGAAGAGGAGAGGAACTTACTGAAGAACAGATGAAAAATATTGCAGAAATAATTGGAACAGGCGCAGTAAGATATAATATAATAAAGGTTCAACCGGAAAAAGACATAGTCTTCAAATGGGGAGAAGCATTAAACTTCGAGGGTAACAGTGCTCCATTTGTTCAATATGCTCATGCAAGAGCTTGCAGTATTTTAAACAAAAACAAAGAAGATATAAAAGAAATAAACACAGCCGTACTCAAACATGATTCAGAATTCAATCTTGTAAAAAAACTTGCAGAGTTTCCAGTTGTAATAAATGATGCATACGCTGGCTTTAAACCGCATCTTGTAGCATCTTATGTTTTTGAACTAGCCTCCTCTTTTAATCAATTTTATAGAGACTGCCCTGTACTTTCTGAAAAAAATACTATTTTAAGAAATACTAGATTAAAACTAGTGGAAGCAACAAAAATAGTTATTAAAAACGGTTTAGACCTCCTTGGAATAAGGGCACCCGAGGAAATGTAAAACTATGCAGATAAGAACTGTAAAAGTGGATAGAATCCTTAATAAAATAGCAAGGAAAGACGATCTTTTTTGTGGTGATTACACAGCCGATCCTTATCAAAACTGTGATTTTGGATGTATATATTGTGATTCATCATATAGCAACGAAGTTTTTGTTAAAATAAACGCTGCAGAACTACTTGACAAAGAATTAGAAGATATCCCCAAAGGAAGAATAATAGTAGGGTCTGTTCATGATCCTTATCAAAAAATCGAAGAACAATACAAATTGACAAGAAAAATATTAAAAGTAATCCAAAAACATGGTTTTGCATGCCACATTTTGACAAAATCAGATCTTGTTTTAAGAGATATCGATTTACTAAAAAAAATGAAGGACGCGATAGTAACAATAAGTATTACTTCAGCAGATGAAACTGTTTCAAAGATTTTTGAAAGAAATGTTTCATCTCCTGCAAATAGAATGAACATAGTTGAAAAACTTAAAAAATCAAATATAAAAGCAGGTGTCGCGGTAATGCCTGCTATTCCCTTTATAATCGAAGATCAGATTGAAAAGATAGCCCAAGAATCAAAAGAACACAATGCAGATTATTTGATTTTCAAGCATCTTGAGCTTAAAGGAGATCAAAAAAGCGTTTTCTTTGAAGTAATTAATGAATATTTTCCCACATTTTATGAAAAATTTGTTGAGTTATATAAGGATAGTTTTTTCCCAAGTGGGGAGTATATATCACACGTTGGCAAGAAAATAAAAGAAATTTCTTTGAGAAAAGGAATTGAAAATACAATTGATTTTTAATAATTTTGATAGGAATCATCTTATCTTTTTAGTTATTATTGTTGAAAATAAGGCTATTAGAAAAGTTATGAAAACAAAATCTGAGGACTTATTGATTTTATTTGAATTATCTTCTTTAAAATTGTTAATTTTTAATTCTTCAGTGTATCCGTCCCATATTTCATCTTCTATTAAAACACTTAAAGCTGTAAACAATAATTGTTTTTCATCTTCACCATCAAAGAAAAAAGAATCAATATTGATTGGTGTGTTTCCACCAGCAAATGTGCTATTTGTTTTTACACGAAACTTCCAGATGTGAGTATATACATTGTTAGCTTTTATATCTGAAAATAAGACATCTGCTATTTCTCTTCCGCCTGTATGTTTTAGTATCTGTGAATTAGTGGGTAGATTGTTTGGTGATTCTACTAATTCAAAATCATATGGTGGTCCATAACATGAAAACTGGTATCTTAAAAATTTTAGATTTATTTTTGCTTTCACCATCACTTTAATATAAAATGTTTGACTTAGTTTTAGACTGGTTTTTGCAGTTGTGTTTTCCCATATTTTGCCATCTTTGCTGAACCATGCATCGCACAGTCCTCTATTGTTTTCTACGGGTTTGTTTTCGGCGACGATATTTTTTGAAAAAACTAGTATAATTAGTAGAAATATCACAATCAAAAAAAGTTTTTTCAACTCCAGCCGTCCTCCTCAGAATAATCGCCCCAATCACCAACCATATATCCCCATGAGGGGGTTACTGCAAATGATGCAGTAGTAAAACCATAACTGACCCGTGTGTTTTTACCTAGTAATGTATCATTTTTCATATTGTATACTGATTCTTCTTTTCTAATATATATCTGAGGCTCATGTCCAAAAATAGGATTAAAAATCGTCTCATCAGTTGCATCTAAAACTTTGTATTCACAATATTCACCTTTTACATCAATAAGCCATACATTTATTGTAACAACCCATGGTGTAAATGGAGTTGGCGGAAGAATTGGAAAACCTGTTGGTCCAAGAGTACATATGTTTCTAATCCCCATTGTCTGGATTTCTTTTCCTTCGTAAGATGTTGTTTTAAAAGGTGTTAAATAATCTGGATATTGATCTACAGCAAATCTAACAGTTTCTTCCCACTCTAAATCTCCTCTATCAAATCTTTTTAGACTCATGTCAAAGCCAAAGGGTATTGTAAACTGATTCTTCAAAGAATTCATGCCTGAGCTTTTGAGTGTGTCTTTTATATCTGAAGCGCTAAAACCAGAGTCTTCAGGTATCATTTTATCGATTTGTTCATCTATTGCGTCATCGATTGAGTCAAATACATCTATTATGTCTTGTTCGACTTTAGTTACATACCACTCACGTACAAAATAAACTGCTTTTTTACCTACACTTAGAAAATTATCGCCATTTGTATAGTCTGCTTTGTTTAGATAAGAATCAACGTTTGAATTATATTTTGTAAGCAAGTCTTCTTTTATTAGCTCCATTAGTTCAAATGTATTTGGATAGTTTTTTGAATTAAGTGAAGGGTCTTGTTCAATCTGACTTATTTGTGTAAATATCTCATTAAGACTTTCCCATGACTCTGTTTCAACCCGTGGCTTGTAGTCTCCATTTATATATTCATTATAATAATCACCAGAATCTGATTGTACTAATTTTTCGATATTTGGATGATAAAAAACATCTAAATAAGTATCAAGAGTATCTTCTAAATTAGGGTCATCAAACACTATGTTTTGATAAAAAACATCTATTACATCGTTTTTAGTCCCATTATAAACTGAATAAAAATTAAGAAGAACTTCAATTGTTACATCTTCTTCAATTTTTTTGTCAACTGTATTATAATGATGCCATGTATTGTTTATCTTCTTGCTGTAGTAATGTTGTCTTTGCCAGGTAACGTCATATATTTCCGAATACATTGTACATATTGGGTTAATTGTTCCTTTGGCAGGTTTTCTGGTAGTACCTACATGATGCATTGAGACAAAACTCCAGGAGCTTGTACCGTTGTCTATTGGGTAACCAGAGTGGTTGCCTTTGATGATTGAGGGATTTTGATTTCTTGTAACTTTTGTTTTCATCTTTGATTTGTAAATTGTTTGAATTATGTTTTTTATTTTGTCAAGAGTTGTTTTATTCCTCTCTTTTTTCCCCTGTGTAACACTTGCAAAAGTATAACCTCTAGATTCATATTGGTTAATTATATCACTAATATCTTCTTCTGTAAATGGATAGAATACTTCTTTTTTAAAAGAAGACTCTCCAGGTTTTATAAAATTTACATAAACACTTAATGAACTATAAAGTGGTTTTTTAGCAATTTCAGACAAGTTTATTTCAGGGCATGTATTAATGGGTTTAGTAAACTCTTCTCCAGAATCTGTATTTGCACTTCCTTCAGATAAATCAGAAGTTTTTAAATCAAAACCATCAGAGCTGCTAAGATCAAAATTCATCAGATCTTTTTTGTTTGATTGTTTGTTCTTAAGAGTTTTATAAGTGTTATTTACCAATTGAATCAACGCCATTGGATCAACACCACCAAAAGTAAAACCCTCCTCAAGCAGAAGACCTGCATTTACAATGAGTGCCAAGTGTTTATTATCAACAATATTCTCAGGTTTTCCTGATTTATAATGCTTGTAACCCCTTACAAGTGAATAAATATTTGAAAGAATTGTTGTAAAACTCCAAAGCTCATGAATATCATTTATTGTAGTAGTATAATCTTTGTCTAACAGATTTTTTAAAAGCAAATATCGAGATGTGATGATAGTTGAAACATTAATGTTTCTTGTTGTAATTCTTCTGCCTGATTTTCCATATTCAAGTTTTCTAATCTCAACTTTTACAGGGATATCTAAAACCCAGTAGGTTTCATGGGTAACCTTTTTTGTAGGTGTAATAAGAGGTATCTCAAGGGGTCTTTCAAGCTGCATAAAAATCTCTTTAAAAGTGATATCTGCCCATGAGTCAATAGGATTATCTAGGTTTTCTTGCAGTATAATATTTATGGAGTACTTGCCATCATTAAACGAATCATAAAGATAGTTTGCAACTAGATATAGATTCATTTCATCCATCAAATAATCTCTAACAATGTTTTTAGAAACAGAATCTGGATCTGATCCATATGATGTGTCATATGCTTCGATTACTGGTTTTTCACCTAGGGCTTTAACTGCTTTTAAACCCGCAGTATTTAATGCAGCAGACATATCTGCCTCAGCAAGTCTAATTAAGTTTTCAACTTCATTAAAATCAATTGTAATAGAAAGCTCCTCTGCTTTATCCGTTTCAAGTTTTGTGATATATGCTGATGTAAAACTACTCCCAAGAATTAAAAATATGCCTATGATTGAAAAAGGAATTCTTGCTTTATCATCCTTTAAAAAATGAACCTTTCTCATCCTCTTGCCTCCCAGACTGTGAGCCTTACTTCTGCTTTGTTAATTGAGATTCGGTCAAAAAGCCAGCTTAATACAAAATTATAGATATCGATAGTATCTATTTCTTCAAAAACAAAATCAATAAAACTTTCGATATATGGTAAAACAACAGAATCTAACATATTTTCAATTTCAGTTATTAAGTATCCTTCAAGCTGATCAAAGCCATCTGATAAAGAACCAAAGGCATCTCCGATTATTCCCTGTATTGTTTTATTTATCTCGTCTGCTAATACTTTTGCAATTGGGTTTTTAACATCAGACATACTTGCAAAAAAATTGTCAGCTGTTCCAAGAGATTCACCCATAAGATTGTTAAGGGCTTTTTCTGAAAAACTATCAAAAGCGTTTTTCAAATTTGAAAGACCATATTCGAGGAATAGCGAAGCAATACCTGCAAATATCTTTTCATCTCCTTTGTATATTCCATCTACTAAAAAACCATATGCAAGATTTGTGATATTTTCTTTTATTGAAATAGATGCATTAGAACGGTTTTCATAGGGGTGTTTCCCATTATTGAAATCTTGAACTATTATTGTTATATTATCTACAACAGGAATGTTTTTTAGTACTTCTTCTTCAAACCAATAACGCGTAAAATTAACTCTTGTACCATTAACTGTAAATGTTGGCTTGTAAGGCATCATAATATTGCTTTTTGAAACATAGCAATTCTTGTTTGGAGGAGTCGAGCCAATATTTATCTCACCTCCAAGTCGTATTCCTTTTATTGGATGCCATATTGCTGTAAAATTATAGTTGTATTTATCTCCAAGATAAAAATTGAGAAATGATTCTATACTCTTCTTAAGTTGCCTGTCATAATCTCCTGTAAATATATTAAAACGATTATTTCCAAAAAGGGAAAATGGTAACCTAATCTGGCATCCCAAATTCTCTGCAATTAGATTTGAATAGGTTTTATGTAGTTGTTCGCGAGCAAGAACCCAGTTTAAAATAGAACTATATAATCCACCTGAAGAGTTATCGATTCCTATGCTCCCCGCAGCATCATCTATTATATCTCCGGCTACTTTGTAACTTAATTTATCTGTCCTTGAAACAAGAAGAGTGTTTAATGCCTCATCTGCAACATGCTCACGATGCTTGTCAACAGAACTTCCAACTGATACATTGCTTTGCAAAGCAGGAAGCAATACAGCACCTGATAAAGAAACCAAGACTATGAAAAAAACAGCATCATACATAATTGAAACGGCGTGTTTTTCTTTTAATAAACTTCTTTTTTTCATTAAAATATGCTCCACAGAATCACAGTTAGTTTACCAGGTTTAGTTTGAGCTTCATTTAGATATACTCCTATCTCTTTTGTAACAGCAACTTTATCTTTAGTATCAGTTGGTACAGTCTCAGGGAAATCTTGTTTATCTTGACCACAGCTTATTCTAATAATAAAATCAAAACCAGATTTGTTGTATTCATCTCGTATAAAGTTTAATTCGTTTTTACCTCTATCAGAAGTTAATAGCTTTGTATCTACTACTCCTCCTTCTTTGATAAAAAAACAATCTGGATTTGTAAGTTTAGTTGCTATAAAATCTGCTGTTTTATATTTTTCAAGAATTTCAATCCGGTCTTCATATGAGTTGTATGTATTTGCTATTAAAAGAAAAAAAAGTGTAAAACCAATCATTACAACAGAAAGAGCAGGAAGAGCAGTGAATTCTTCACTTACTGCTTCTTTATTTTTGATTAATCTTCGAGTTTTCATTTTTATAAAACTCCCATTGCTAGTTAAAAACTATTTTTAATTTGTTATAAAATTCAAAGTTAGATTATTTAAAAGATATGTTACGCAAATAACGATTTTTTAATTGAAATAATATCAAAATAACAAACCATATTTTTTATACATGGTTGTTGTATTTATGCTAAATGTTTACAATATAGCTTTTAAATCCTTATGGATAAATTGCATATACTTTAAATATTTCTTTAGTTATTGCCCCTTTCTAAAAAACAATGGCCCGGGTAGTGTAGCCTGGCAACATATGGGACTGTGGATCCTCTGTGGCG
>CAZQXW010000033.1:0-20389 GCA_964597365.1 uncultured Thermoplasmatales archaeon
CTGGAAAGCTCGTGGGGTTTCGACCCCTCAGGAGTTCAAATCTCCTCCTCGGCGTATATCTAAAAATTATCATTATATGATAAAATGGAGAAAATATCTGCAATAAAGTTAGTGGAGAAAAAATCTAGATTCTATTCATATCTTTATGATATTGAAGAAGAAAGCGAAATTGAGGACATAATAAAGATCCATCGTAAGAAATACAAAAAAGCAAATCATCACTGCTATGGTCTTTTGTATAAATCAGAGAATGACATTATTGAAGTTTCAAAGGATGATGGAGAAGTAGGGCATCCTGGAAAAGTACTTCTAGATTTGTTAAAAAAACATAACTTAAATCATCATGCTCTTGTAGTATCCAGAGTTTTTGGAGGTATAAAATTAGGTGTTGGTGGCGTTTCAAGAGCATTTAGAGAGGCAGGAGAGGCTGTAATAAAAAATCTAAAATAAAAGTATTTTTAATAAAATAACGTATCTGGGTCTTTGTGGTCAAGGCTCTAGGATAAGTCACGTCACATAAGATAATACATTCAAGGATTTAATTAAAAAATGAGAATATGGGACATACCACCAGAAAAACTATGCCGTAATCATTTACTTGGAGAGCATAGGGAACTACATGCTCTCTGGTCTATTATTTTAAAAAATAAAAAGGGCTACTCGAAACATCCTGAGACACTGCGTTGGAAGGGAAAACTAAAAGCACTTTATCTTAGGCACGAAGAGCAAGTAAAAGAAATGAAAAAAAGGGGATACAATCATAACAGCCCTCTTGATAAAAACCTTGCAACAGGAAAAAGTACTCAGGATGTTTTAATTGATTCAATTGAAACACAGAAAAAGCTTTTAAAAAACAAGAAGTGCAGTTGCAAAATCTAAATTTTTAATGGAAAGAGTAAAAAGAGAGACTTATTTTACAGATAAATATGAAAGAGGGAGGACTAACCAATCTTGCTTTGCAGGTTTTCTATGTTTCAAGAGAAGAGACAAACTGTCCACTAATACTTGAGATGATAAAAACGGGTAAAAACCTTAAAGAAAAAGAAATACTAACTGACAAAAACTCTGCAACTATAAGTATGAAATATGGCAAAAGGATTCTAATAAACAGCAAAGTAAAAGATTTTTCAAAAATACAAAAAGAAGAACTAATGGAAGTAGTAGACTACAACCCTTTAAACAATAATTTACTTGTAATAGGCCCTAAAGACCCAAAAGTCGAAACAACTCTTCATTGGATGATACATCATGCCCGAGACGAAGTAAACGTTATAGTTCAAATAAATGATAAAAAATTATTAGAAAACACAGAAGAAAAAGAAATGCTTTCAGCTGAAAAAACTCCTTTATATAACATAGAATTCATCAAACAAGCTCTAAAAAAGCTTAGAGAAGACAAAAAAATATTCATAAAAGACAAGGGGGCAATATATGTTGGAAAAAACAGCAAAGACGTAACTAAGATGATAGAAGAGGACTTAAAATGAAGATTAACGGCAAAGATAAAAGAGCGCTATGGTTTGAAAAAGGAAAAATCAAATTCATAGATCAAAGAAAACTACCCCATAGCCTTGAGTATTATGTGGCAGAAACAGCTGATGATTGCTGTTTTGCAATAAAAGACATGGTAGTAAGAGGTGCTCCTGCAATAGGTGCCGCCGCTGTATACGGGATGGTCCTTGGCTCATCTGATTTGAAAAAAACTGCTGAAAAACTTAAAAAAACAAGGCCTACAGCATATGACTTGTTCTACGCTGTAGATTATATGCTTGATAAAGTAAGAAGTTGTGAAGATCCATTAGACGTAGCAAATTCTTATGTCGAAGACATAGTTGATAGATGCAGAAGAATAGGTGAAAACGGAGAGCCATTAATCAAAGAAGAAATGAAAATACTAACTCATTGTAATGCCGGTGCACTTGCAACAGTAGACTATGGAACAGCACTTGCACCATTTTACATAGCATACAGAAAAGGCAAGAAGTTTTTTGTATATGCAGATGAAACAAGACCTCGTTGTCAAGGCCTTCTTACAGATTGGGAGCTAGAACAAGAAGGAATAAGTCATGCAGTGATTGCAGATAATGCTGCAGGGTATTTTATGAAGAACGGCGAGATAGACATGGTAATTACTGGTGCAGATAGGATTGCTGCAAATGGCGATTTTGCAAATAAAATAGGAACTTATGAAAAAGCAGTACTAGCACATGAAAATGATATCCCATTTTATGTTGCAGCACCAATCAGCACATTTGATAAATCAATTAAAAGCGGTGATGAAATAATAATAGAAGAAAGAGGAAGAGAAGAAATGTCCACTATAAATGGTTGTAAGATTATGCCAGATTATACCAAAGTAAAAAATCCTGCTTTCGATGTTACACCAAATAAGTATGTTACTGGTTTTATCACTGAAGATGGGATAAGGAAAAAAAATTAAGAACGAATTATATCTTAATTGAATAAAATGAGAGTATCATATAATTATTTACGCTTTATTGCACTCAACAGTATATGCGCAAATAGCAAAAATGGTTGAGCAGGGGTACAAGGTCCACATTCACTTGCCATTTATATATCACCACCACTATATTACTCGTTACTATATATAAAGTTTTGTAGGTTTTGGTTCTGTAGAAAAA
Source organism: uncultured Thermoplasmatales archaeon (assembly GCA_964597365.1). GTDB lineage: Archaea > Thermoplasmatota > E2 > DHVEG-1 > DHVEG-1 > CAZKUB01. The sequence continues at coordinate 2,643 of CAZQXW010000033.1, forward strand.
AACTATAAGAGTCATATGTATTTTATTTTTTATAAATGAGGGAATCAAATAAAAAGCATAAAACTACTAAAGAGTTAATACTAGAATATATTGAACACAACCCAAGGCATTACTTTAAAGTAAAAATAAAGGGGGAGGAAATACGCCCCTGTGCAAGATGTACTGGCATATGGCTGGGTTGGTTAGTAGGTTTTATAATTGTTTCTCCTTTTTGGCTAAATCTTGTTTTTATTGATAATTTTATACTGATATTTGTTATTGCGTGGTTGCTTGCTCTTCCAAATATTATAGATTGGAGTACAGTTAAAATAGGTTTAAGGCAAGGAAATAACAAAATTAGAGGGGTTGCAGGCTTTTTGTATGGTTTAGGAGTTATGGTTTATATATTTATTCTACCTGCAAACATTTTACTAAAAATAGGATCATACGGATTATATGAAGCATTTTTCTATATTATAAGAAAAAAAATATAGACATACCTAGCTATTGAACTAAATAAAAAAATAATTAAAGAGATTTTATTTGAAAGAGATAAGCAAGGTTTATGATTTGATTACTTACGTTTTATTTTATTTGTGATTATGTTTACAAACAAAACAACCAAACCAGCACCCATACAATCTAAAAGATCAAAATTACAACCTGCAGGCATTTTATAAATCACCGAAGAATAAAGTATAAGGTAAATATATAAAGCTTATGGTCAGAACACCTCATTTTATAATTTATAGCATCAAATTTACTAAATGAAGTATAAGTAGAAAATCTGATTGATTAAACTATCCCTTTTAACATCATAAAAATATCTTCTAAAATAGATAGCTTCGGAAAGATCTGTTCAAATGAAACTGTTTTTGTTAAAACATTATTATTACTATTTGTATCATCAATTTCTACTCTAACTGTCATGTTTTGTATACCTGAAAAATCAACCAAGGCATACAATGCTTCTGGTATTTCAAAATTAAATAAATAGCATCTCACAGTATCTGTCTCACCTGGTGCTAAACTTGTAATAAAACATGTGTTTTCTATTACAGTTGAATTAGTTCCATTACACATATATGAAATGTTTAAAGAAACAGAGCCCGAGGTTGTATCCCCATTGTTTTTTATTTCTACATCTAAAAGATTGTTTGTTGGTAAAAACAATTGTAACTCTTGCTTTGTAATTGTAAAGTTTACTACCTCCAGATCAACTGTTGGAATGTGGTCTAAATGATAATATAAGTCATTGTTTGAGTTTCTATTATCTGTCCAGATTATTTGATGAGGATTTTTCATATCAAAAGAATTTCGTGACGTGTCGACTGTGTTGTTAATGTCGTTTATTTGGAAAGGTTCCGTCCAATTTTCACCATTATCATAGCTGGTCATAATTTCAAGATTGCTATAATTTGTAAAAGCACAGGATATCTGAGTGGAATTTACAAATAACTGTGGATTTTTTGCATATGTGTCGTCTGTAGATTCATTCACGATTTCAGAGATAGTCCAATCAGTACCATAGTTTGATGAATAGCACATAACCATTTCATCAGAAGTTGTTTCTGCTGATATGTAAATATTGTTTTGATAAACAGATATTTTTGGATTTAGTAAATCATAAGGTACTGATATGTTTTGTTTTCTGAGAAGATCTTCTTCATCCCATATCTCTGGATTTCCATGGAAGAATAATAAATCCGTATTACTGTCGTTTTTAATCTCACATACTCCATACACCATAGGTGCTGCAGATTCATTTCTTCCAAGACAGATTGAAATATTTTTACTATCTTTTACCTCTGGGAAGAAAATTATCGATCTTTTTGTAGCTTGAGCAGCAGGGTCTTGATAAATAAAAATCGGTGAGTCTTCACATATATAATCCTCATAGCCTTCGACAAAATCTGAATCTCCAATTGTACCGATTATCCATGGTATATTATAATCATTGTACGAAATAGTACATATATTTTTAAAGTCCATAAATCCCCCTATTCTATTTTCACTACTATCAGTTATAGATGAGTAATCCCAGGGCTCTGCATCCCATGAATATGAATTGCCTAAATCACGGATTTTTGATTCATAAATATAACTTGAGTTATCAGGTGTGAGAAATGCACCAAAGGCATAAGATGTATCTGTAGGAGTTTTTACAAAACTAGGAGAAGTTGCGTTAACATCAACCGGGAAATAAAAGGTTTCTGAAGACCAATTTTGACCATAATCTGATGATTTTTTAATATAAACATAAGAGTTTGTCTCATTTGAAAATTCATATGCTACAAAAACATTGTTACCATCAGCAATAACAGATGGGGATTTTTCAGAATAAGTACTATTAACAGCAACAGGTATGTCTTGAGTGTTGTTTTGATTAAACGATGTTTCTTTTAAAAAATTAGTACTAGATACCATAATCGGCTTTATTTTTTGATTGTTTTCCGATATTTTGAAAAAAGCAGTATTAGACTCTTGTTTTTTGTCAAACTGCTGAGCTGCGCCAAAGAATGGGGTTGATATCGTTGCTAAAAGTAAGAATACTATGCATAAAGCTATCAAATTTCTTCTTAATAAATGACTATTCATAGGTTAACCTCTATTTATCCAAGTATAATATAAAATTTATACATATAAAAAACTTGTTGTATAATAAACACCAAAATCAGGAATCTTTTTTAACAGGTTTTTTTGCCGAGCAATCAGAATTAAGGCACAGACTCCAAGGACGTTTTCCTTTTCCTTTGACTTTTACCACAGGTGCACCACATTTATCACATGGTTTATCTGTAGCAATAATACCGCCAGACTGGGGCAATGAATAGGTGTTTTTACAATCAGGATACCCGCTGCACCCAACAAAACGTTTGCCTCTTCTTGAGGTCCGAATGACCATGTCTTTTCCACACTTAGGACACTTTCCAACCATGTTTTGCTTGCGCTCTGCAGCGTTTATACTGTCTTTGATTTTCTCTTTATCTTTTTCAAGCGTCTTCATGACTTCTGTAAGCATCTTTCTAGATTCTTCTATGGTTTCCTCAAGAGTCTTTCGGCCTTCGGATATATCATCCATATCTTTTTCAAGAGTTGCAGTCATCTTAGGTTTAATGACTTCACAATCTTCAAGAGCATCGATAACTGCTATTCCAATAGGATTAGGTTTCAAAGGTGAAAGTCGTATATATTTACGATAGAAAAGCTTCTGAATTATTTCATGGCGAGTACTCTTAGTGCCAAGACCAAGTTTTTCCATTTTATCTATCAAAGAACCTTGAGTATAACGAGCTGGCGGTTTAGTCTCATCCTTATTTAGATTTAGTTTTTTAACCTCTATTTTCTCATCTTTTACAAGCTCTGGCAGCATCTTGCGTTTTTCTTTGATATATGGATAAACGCTACGCCAGTTAGCCTCAATCAACCTATATCCATCTGCCTTGAATTCTTCTCCAGAAATATCAAAAGTTGCGTTTACTGTTTCAGATATTGCATCCTTTGAAAGGGTTGCAAGAAAACGACGTACTACTAGCTCATATACTTTTTTTGCATCACCGCTCAAACCTTTTGATGGGGCTCCAACTGGATGAATTGGAGGATGATCCGTGGTCTTCTTCTTACCACGAGTAGGCCGGTCTCGACCGTTTTTAATTACTTCTTCTACTTCTTTTGAAAAAGAAGATTTCTTGAGTTTTTCTAAAATATTTTTGAGGTTAAGTGAAGGTGGATAAACAGTATTATCAGTACGAGGGTAAGAAATAAGCCCAGACATATACAGCTCTTCTGCAACGCTCATAGCACGTGCCGCGCTCATTCTAAGATAAGATGCTGATTTTAAAAACATAGTAGTGTTGAAAGGTGATGGAGGATACTCCTTGTTGGTTTTTTTATCAGCTTTTGTAACAAGTGCCTCTTTTGAATCCTTAACTTTTTCAAAGATTTCTTTTACCTGTTTTTCATCCCAGAACTGGCCTTCTGAATGAGTTGCATCAAATGCTTTGTTTTTCTTGCAGTTTGCAATAATTTTCCAATAAGTTTTTGGTTTGAAATTCTGTATTTCTTTTTCACGTTTGACAAGAAGTGCGAGAGTTGGTGACTGAACTCTCCCTATTGATAAAAAATCTCTTCCAAGACGTCTTGAAGTAAGACTTATAAAACGAGTAAGAACGGCACCCCATATAAGATCAACAATCTGACGAGATTCGCCAGCACTTGAAAGATTGTAATCAACCTCTGCAAGTTTTTTGAATGCATCGTTTATTTCATAGCCAGTAATTGCACTAAAGCGAGCTCTTTTTATCTCATCTATTTTGTTATTGTATTTTTTTAATAGCTCTACAACCTCTACCCCAATTAGTTCTCCTTCTCTATCAAAATCAGTTGCAACTATAAGATAAGGTTTTTTATCTACAAGTGTTTTAAGAGCTGATGCTATTCCTTTCGCGCTTACCTTTTTTACAGGCTCAATTTTTATTAAATCAGCAGGAGCAATTTTATTCCATTGATTATAATCAGATGGAAAATCAAGGTTTATAATATGTCCTCTAAGACCGATTATTTTCCAAGTATCTCCATCCTTTGAAAATTCATAAACAGGTATTTTTCCAAGTCTGGTACTTTTTGATTTTCCACCAGAGAGAATATATGAGATTCTTCTTGCAGAAATGTTTTTCTCACAGATTACTAGTTTCATCTTTAATTCCAAACATCAGTTTTGCAGTGAACATATAAAGCACATATAATTAGTTTACGGGCAGAACTTGAGCAAAAGCGTAGAAAAAATTAATTAATAAAAGCATATACCAGCGGACAGATAAAATGAAAATTCAAATAATAATGGGTTCAACATCAGATACGCCAGTGGCAGAAAAAGCAGAAAAAATACTAAAAGAGTTCAAAGTAGAATATGAAATAAAAGTAGCATCAGCTCATAGAACACCAGATTACTTAAAAGAAATCGTTCAAAAAAGCGATGCTGAAGTATTTATTGCAATAGCAGGTCTTTCGGCCGCGCTACCCGGAAGTATTGCAGCACATACTACAAAACCTGTGATTGGAGTTCCAGTCTCAGGAAAAGTAAATTTTGATTCAATTCTCTCAATTGTACAAATGCCACCGGGAATACCTGTGGGCGCTGTTGGTCTTGACAGAGGAGACAACGCAGCACTTCTTGCAATTGAAATTCTTTCTGTAAAAGACAAAACACTTTCCAAAAAAATGGAAGACTACAGACAGAAAAGAAGAGAAAAAATCTATAAAAGCTAGAGGAAAGAGATGTTTAAAGCAGATAGATTCATAAAAGAAACAATCGAACAGCTTAAAAAAGACGTGAGCGGAAAAGCACTAATTGCTTTTTCAGGTGGGGTAGATAGTACCGTTTGTGCCGCAATTGTAGACAAGGCAATCGGCAAAAACTTAGTTGCAGTTCATGTCGACACAGGATATATGAGAAAAGGCGAAAGTGAGGATGTCAAAAAGCTTATGGAGAGAATGGGGCTTAACTTTCGTTATATAGATGCAAGCAAGGACTTTTACAAGGATCTAAAAGGTGTTACAGACCCTGAAAAAAAGCGTAAAATCATTGGTGAAAAATTTATTCGAGTTTTTGAAAAAGTAGCAGATAAAGAACAAGTCGAATATCTAGTACAGGGAACAATAGCACCGGATTGGATAGAGTCAGGTGGAGAACTGCGCGATACCATAAAATCACATCATAATGTAGGCGGTCTTCCAAAAGATATGAAACTCAAACTTGTAGAGCCGCTTCGTGATTTATACAAAGACGAGGTAAGAAAAGTTGCACGTGAGCTGAAACTTGAGGTATCTGAAAGACAACCTTTCCCAGGACCAGGCCTTGCAGTAAGAATCATGGGAGAGGCAAGCCCAGATAGAGTAGAAACTGTAAGAGAAGCATGTGCAATCGTAGAAGAAGAAATAGACAAAGCTGTAGAAAAAGGCCTTATAGAGCAACCATGGCAGTATTTTGCTGCACTTCTACCAGTTCGAAGCGTCGGAGTTCATGGGGATAGAAGAGTGTACGGTGATGTGATAGCTGTTCGAGCAGTAGAAAGCATTGATGCTATGACCTGCAGTTACAGCCCAATACCTCACGAAGTACTTGACAAGATTTCAATAAGAATTACAAACAAATTAAAGGATAAAGTAAACCGTGTGGTTTATGATATAACAAACAAGCCACCAGGAACAGTTGAATGGGAATAGATATGGTAAAAATCTATGTTGTAGACAACGGGGGGCAATGGACACATAGAGAATGGCGTACTCTTCGTGATCTTGACGTCGAGACAAAGATTGTGCCAAATACAATTTCTTTTGACGAATTAAAAAAAGAAAAAGTAGATGGTTTAATTTTATCAGGTGGCGCTCCAAGGATAGGCCTTGAAGGAAAACTTGGCAATACTGATGAAATACTTGAAAAAGCAGATTTTCCGGTTCTTGGTATCTGTGCAGGACATCAATATATAGCACGTTTTTTTGGAGGGGAAGCAAAACCTGCTGAAAAACCCGAGTTTGGAAAAGTTGAATTAACTATTTTAAAAGAAAATAGTTTTTTTAAGGAAATTCCAAAAAATTCAATAGCATGGGAATCACATAATGATGAAGTGACAAAAATACCAAAGGATTTTGAACTTCTTGCCTCAAGTGAAGACTGCAAAGTACAAGCCATGAAACATAAAAACAAACCCTTTTATGGAGTGCAATTTCATCCAGAGGTAGAAAATACAGAGTTTGGGGAGCAGATGTTTAAGAATTTTGTTAAAATCTGCGAAAAACAATCTATTTTTTAAATAGTTAAAATATAACATTTTTTATGTTTGAGCCATCTATTGGGAACATCTTAACTTTGGAAGACCTAGAGCTTGTTATCAGACTTCTTGTAGCAGTAATACTAGGCGCAATTGTTGGCTATGAAAGAGAAATAAGTCATAAACCTGCAGGGCTTAGAACCCATATTTTTGTAAGTATGGGTGCATGTCTTTTTACAATTGCATCATTTTTCCTGATACCAAGTGATGCTGCTGGAAATTATGATGTTACAAGGATTGCTGCAGGGGTTGTTGCAGGTATAAGTTTTATTGGAGCAGGGAGCATTATTGCGCTGAAAGGTGATGTAAAAGGGCTTACAACTGCTGCAAGCTTATGGGTAATTGCTGCAGTTGGGCTTATGATAGGACTTGGAAACTATATCCTACCGATAGTTGCTACAATTATTTCTTATCTGATATTAAGGCTTGACAGGCTTGAAAAAAATAGACTAAACAGCAAACATTATTTCCAACGTTCAAAAAGCAAATGATTTATAGAGAGTTGATCAAGAATTTTACCAACAACAAAATCAACTAAGTCATCAATTTTTTCGGGTTTATGATAAAAACCAGGCATTGCAGGCAATATTGTTGCACCTGCAAGTTTTGCTTTTTTCATATTCTCAATACTTGCTAAATCAAGAGGGGTTTCACGTGGAACTAAAATTAGTTTTCTTTCTTCTTTTAGCTGACACATTGCAGATCTACTAGTAAGAGTATCGCCATATCCATTTGCAACTGCAGAAAGTGTTTTCATACTGCAAGGACAAATAATCATTGCATCAATTTTGAATGAACCGCTTGCAGGTCCTGCAAACATATCATTGTTTTCATAGTAAAAATCAGCTTTTTTCTTTATATCCGAAAAATTGTAATTTGTTTCATGTTCTATGATTTTTTTAGCACCAGAAGAGACAATAAGATGAGTTTCAACTTTGTTCTTCTTTAGTTCTTCAAGCAGCCTTATGCCGTATATGCTGCCTGAGGCTCCTCCAATTGAAAGTAAAACTTTCATGATAACCTTCTATTCTTCTATTGCTTTTATAATTTCCTTTAAGGTCTTATCAAGGTTTTTATCCTTTTCAAAAGCAGTTCCTGTGACGATTATGTCGGCTCCTGCAGCAATTTTTTCTTTTGCAGTTTTTGCATCACGTATACCGCCGCCAACAACAATTGGGATGCTTGTGCTTTGTTTTACCGCGGCAATCATCTCATTTGATACTGGCTCGGGTGCACCTGAACCTGCTTCTAGATAAAAAAAGTTCATACCCAAAAATTCTGTAGCAAGGCCGTATCCTACTGCAGTTTTTATATCATCTTTTTTAACTAAATCTACTTGACCCATTTTACCTGCGGTCATTCCTGGCTCTACGATTAGATAACCCATTGGAATGGGTTCAATTCCAACATGTTTGATAAATGGTGCTCCTTGAACGTGTTCACGTATTACAAAATCAAGGTTTCTAGAGTTGAGAAGGCTCATGAAAAATATTGCATCTGCATATTTGCTCAAGAATTTTGCACCAGATGGAAATAAAATTACAGGGAGTTTGGAATTTGCCTTTATTGCTTTTACTGTTTCATCTACTTGTTCTGCAGAGACAAGAGTTGATCCACCTACCATCATAGCAGATGAGCCTGCTTCTTCTGCAAGTTTTGCAAGTTTTCCTGCTTCTTCAGGTGTCTGATCTTCTGGGTCTAACAGGGAAAAATGTAATTTTTTATTTCCTAGTTTTTCCAGTATATCTTTTGTTACACTCATACAGCCCCCTCAATAAAAACAAGTATTTAAAAATATTTGTATCAATATAAACCAAAATAATATATTAGGGTTGTTTTGTTACGTTTATTAGGAGGCTAGTTTTGGCAGAAAACATAAACAATCCCAATTCCAAAGATGCAAAGGAATTCATCGAGAAACAACACATTTCAAAACCAGATAAAACTGTTCTAATGATAATTGGGGATTGTATGATAGACTACAAAGGAAGAGCGCGTTCTTTTCTTGACTGGGGAGAAAGAATTGTAATGATTAAGCAAGACGGAGCTCTTCTTGTTCATCAACCAACTATGAGAGAGCCTATAAACTGGCAACCCTCGGGAAGTAAAACAGAATTTAAAACAAAAGAAGGTCGATTAATCCTTAAATCACGAAACAACAAACCCCCTGAAAAAATGAAAATTACTTTTAGAGACATTCAGACAATAAATGTAAGCACGTTAAAGGATAATGCACAGATTGTAATTTCTGGAATGGAAATAGATGTTGTAAATCAAATAGTAAACAATCCAGACGTAGTAGAAGAAGGTCTAAGAATATGCAAGAGAGAAAAACACGTAAAATCAGGCCTAATTGATTTATATGGTTTTGACAAAGATCATACACCAGTGATAATTGAAGTGAAAAGAAGTCTTGCAAACATAAGTGCTGTACATCAACTGAGAATGTATGTAAACGATATCAAAAAAGACGTAGATGAGGCAAATGTTAGAGGGATACTATGTGCACCAAGAGTGCCGGATATGGTAAAGCATCTATTATCAGACTACGGGCTTGAATGGCAAGAAGTAGAAAGAGAAGTAGTCCTCCCTGATGATAATCAAAAAACACTTAAAGAGTATTAAAGAAAGCTATGATAGAGAAAAAAGAATATAAATGCAAATACTGTGGAAGAAAAATTCACAAATTTGATTATGATCACAACCATGGTTATTGTGGAAAATGCAAAAATGTTGTTGAATGGAAACGAACTTTAGATCATGTAAAAGAGTTTAAGAAATAATTTCTTTGATTAACTCCATATTGCAGGCTGTAACAACACTACTTCTATCAGTAAGATTAAAAAACATATCAAGAGACTCACCATTAATATCAGTCACTATTGCTCCTGCCTCACGAGCAATAAGCGTGGATGCTGCAATATCTATAACCCTAATGTACTCTTGGCCAATTATAAAATAATCAAGAGCACCTTTTGCAACCATGCACATCTCAAGGCTTGCAGAGCCAAGAGAACGGACTTTATCTTTTTTTGCAAGAGCAAGAGTTTTTTCATCGTAGTTTATACCTAAAGTAAGAGAAGAAAGAATCTCTTTATCAGGAACCTCTGGAACTGCAAAACGAGTTTTATTAAGAAATGCACCGTGGCCTTTCTCAGCAATATAAGTATCACCTGTTGGAATGTTTTTTACTATCCCATACTCTACATCAGAAAGACATGTTTTTCCAACTGCAAGGGAAACAGAATAAAAAGGAATTCCCCGATATGCATTACGCGTTCCATCCACTGGATCTAAGACAAAAGTATAATCTGAGCCATTATCGATAAAACCTGCTTCCTCACTAAGAATATTTACATTTGTTTTAGATTTTTTTATAACACGAAGTGCTGTATCTTCTGCGATTTTGTCAACAAACTTGGTAATCGTTCCATCAGCACCAAGACCCAGATTATTTCCAAATTTCAAAAAATCAGTAGAGTTTGCTTTTCGCACTTTACGAAAAACACTTTCTACAACCTTGTTTGATAAAACCTTCAAATCTTCATCCATTTTACAACTTGTCTCCCTGTTTTGCCTCAGAAGGTTTTGTACCCAAAAAAACAATCAAACCCATGATTATTCCTGCAATAATCACGCCTGCTACAACATATAGTAAATCAATTCCTGTAAGTGTAATTAAAGTCATAATACCTGCAGAAATTAAAACACCGATAAAAATCGTAATAAGTGATTTTGAAAACTTTAAATCAAACAAATATGCAATAAGAGCACCTGTCCAAGCACCAGTAAAAGGAACCGGCAGTGCAACAAACAAGAGAAGGCCGAGATATTCATATCTTTTAATTTTTTTATCCGCTCTGTCCCTTGTACGAGTAAAAAGCCAGTCCATCAAATTTGACCAAAAATCAAAATTCCTAAGCCATTTCTCAACATGTTTGAAAAATAACAATATAAAAGGAATTGGAAGAATATTTCCAAGAACTGCAACAGGAAATGCCTGCCACCAGGGCCATCCAAGTGTTTTTATTGCAAATGGAATGACATATCTTGCTTCAAGCCATGGAATCATAGAAAAAAAGAATATTCTGAACCATTCTGGAAGGAATTCAAGCATATCTATGCACCAACAAAACGGCCGAAGCCTTGCTTTACTTGGATTTCTTTTTCATCTATAACTTTTTCCCCACGAATAAAAACGGTTTCTGGAAAAATTGCAGGCCAATCCTCAAAGGGAGACCACCCGCATTTTGAATGAAGATTTTCTGAGCTGATTTTTTCTTCTTTTTTAATATCAACTACTATAAAATCGGCGTCGTAACCCATTTCAATTCTTCCTTTGGAAATACCTAAAAGATCCGAAGGACCACTACAAAGAAGAGAAGTAAGCCTTTGAAAAGTCAAAACTTCTTTTTTAGACATATACAAAAACAAAGGATACATCGTCTCAACACCCGGAACACCGCAGGGTGCTTCATCAAAATCTGCATCTTTTTCTTCTTTAGTATGCGGGGCATGATCTGATTCAAGTGTTGATGCGATACCGCTTTTAACGGAGTTGAACAAAGCCTCTTTATCAAAACCCGTTCGAATTGGAGGGTTTACTTTAAAAAGACTGGCACTTCCCATATTTTTTTCAACATTTAAAAGACTGTGATGAGGGGTTATTCCAAAACTTACATTTGCAGGTTTTTTCTTAAGTAGCTCCAAACCTTCACAGCTTGAAACATGACAGATATGAACATTTGTGTTAAGACCATTTGCTGCCTGTAACACATTTGATATTGCGATTTCTTCGCAAACACCTGGACGAAAACGCATATGATCAGTAAGGTCCTTTTCCACTTCTTTATGTTTTATTAAACATTCTTCATCTTCACAATGAATGATCACAGGTTTTTGGGTAAGACTGATAAGATCGAATGCTTCTCTGAGTTTTTTCTTATCAAAAAGCATGGAAAGAGTAGAACTTCCTAAAAAAATCTTAAAGCCATTACATTTTTTTGAAATAGTTTCAATTTTTTCGAAATTTTCGTTTGTAACACCAGCATAAATTCCAAAATCAACGTAGGATTTTTTGTCTGCAACAGATATTTTATCTTCAATATCTTGAATAGACGTTGTCTGAGGGAGGGTATTTGGCATATCAAAAACAGAGCTCATTCCGCCAAATGCTGCTGCAAGAGAGCCTGTAGACCAGTCTTCTTTATGTGTCATGCCTGGCTCTCTGAAATGAACGTGATTATCAACTCCTGCAGGCAAAATTAGTTTATTTCCAAAATCAAAGTGTTCATCTGCTTTTAATATCTTTTTAATTTCAACAATTTTACCCTCTTTTATCCCTATACATGCATTTTCAAACATGCCCTTGTGAAATATTTTTCCTTCAACTGTCAGATCCATTAAGTTTTTTCTCCTTTATCTCTCCTCGAGGTTTTGTTTCAGTAAAGACTTTACCACTAAATTTCAATATTTTAGTTGCTTTATCAAGCCAAGCATCAGGCATAAGACCTGCTTTCATACAAGTATGATTTAAGAATTCTTCTTTATCCCATCCTTGCTCGACTGGTACCTGTGGAAGTAGCAAGCCCTTATAAAAACCTTGTTCAACAATAAGGCCATCACGGCCTATTTCTATTTTTTCAAGATATTTTTTTGGATCGTCTACACTAATTATTTCAGGCGGTGTAAGAATTGTCACCTCAACTATTATATTCTCAAGTTCTTTTAAAGAAAGAGGGGAAAAACGAGGGTCATGTGTAGCACTTGTAGCACCTTCCACTATTGCATCTTTAAGACTCATTACAGGCAGAGGAATTCCTATGCAACCTCGTAGGTCATGAGAAGGATACGTATGTATTGTTACAAAAGCACCCTGTTTTTCTTCGAAGATTCCTTCTAGAGATGTTTCTGGTTTTTTCCTGTTTTTTACATAATCCTCAATTGTATTTCTTGCAAATTCAACTGCCTTTTTACCATCCTCAAAATTAATCATAACAAAAAAAGTAATAGAAAGAGAATTAAAAGAATTTACTTAAAGAAAAAAAGAGGGGGTTTTAGCTTTCCTCTTCTTTAGCAAGCATTATATCTTTATCTGTTATGCCCTCTGCTATATTACTGTATTTTATATCTATTTCACTAGATGCAGTATAAGTATCATTATTTCCAGTAAAGTTTGAACCTTTAGCAGAGATTTCATATGTTACATTGGTTTCTTCATGAGCAAACAATTCAACAGAGTATTCACCGTTTTCATCAGTAGAAACTTTTGCAGATTTAGCGCCAAGGCTTGTGTTCTTTGGAGTAAATGTTATATTCACATTTTCCCGTCCAAGGGACTCATATGTAACAGCTCCAGTGACTGTGACAGAGTGTTTTGTAAGCTCGAAGTTTTCTGTTTTAGTGTCTTCGGTTATATCAATAGAAAGCTTTGAATCTGGTGCTGAATATACTAGTGTTTGCATGGTTCCCTGAGTTGCTTTCTTCTCTATTGATACATTGTATTTTCCAGGTATTAGCTCAACAGAGTAGGTTCCATTTTCGTCTGTTGTTATTGTTTTATTAACCGCAGAATTTGTATTATAGTCCATATCTTTTGTAAAGCTTATTTGAACGTCTTCAATTCCCTCATTGTCATACTTAGCAGTACCCGTCACTGTACTTGGTACTAAATCAAGTGAAATGTTTTGTGTAGTTGTTTTATTTGCCTCAGGATAAACATATACTTCTTTTTCGTAGTCATCCATTGTAACTCTTAATGTATACAATGCTTGTGATGATGGTACCGGCTTTAATGAAGTAAATTCGAATCTTCCTGAGCTGTCGGTTTTAACAGTTCCTACTTTTTTGGCAGCATAATCGTTGTTGCCTAAGTCTTTATCATTTGAATAGTAAAGCTCAACATCTACATTTGCTTTTTCTTCTCCTGAATCATATTCACCGTTCAAGTCGTCATCATAGTATAATGTTCCTTCCAAAGTAGCGTTAATTGGTTTTGTAGAGTTGTAAGTGTTTTCTCCTTCAGATACCTCCATATCAGTCATATCAATGAGATAATCCTCTGAGTCATAGAATTTAACTCTATAAAAACCAGGATAAAGATCGTTTATGGAATAATATCCTTCATCATTGCTTGTTGTATTTGTAGAATCACCTAATTCATCGATTATTTGACTACCATCACTCTGGCTACTTATCTTGGTGATTTCCTCAACTTCAACCTTGATATCACTCAAAGCAATATCTGATGAAACGTTAAAGGAACCATCTTCATTTAGATCATCAAAGACATATCCGCTTACAGAGCCTGGTTGTATTTCTACAGGAAGATACCTTTCATAATTAGAACCATCCCTACGCATTGCATCATCTTCCGTTATAGGAGCATATACTGTATTTGTATCACCTGTAAAATTTATTGTTTTCAAAACAAACGATACATCGCCAACGCTCTTTGTTATCTGAAGATAAGCGCCTGCACCTAATAAAACACTGAAATTATCAGTTTTTCCTGCACCTGATGCAATATAATCAAAAGAATCGTGATTAATCGGCTGCTCTGCTCCCTCATAGTATGTTAAATTCTTCAATACTGAGATTGTGCAGTCTACACCGCTTCCATTAAATGAAACGTTGCCATTTATTATGGCTCCCTCGTAATATTTTGCAATAACTACTGAGGCTTTTCCTGTGTTGTAATATTGATATTTTTGCATATCTGAGATGTATTCTGCATAAAAGTGCTTCATATTTATGCAAGGTAATTGCCATTCATATTCAGTTCTTGAACCTGTCTGGCTGTCTACATCGTAAGGTCCGACATAAGTCTTATAAAACATAGTGTCAAAGTAAGAGTCTTTATAAGAAGTAGGAGTGCTCTCTATGCGTATGTATCTCTTTTCAGAGTCTTCCATATCCAAATAATCCTGCAAAGGCTCATTTGTAATCGCGCGCTTTATAGAACCCGCAGGCGTATATTCTTTTCCACTATACAACACTTTAACAAAATCATCTTCTGGAGCACCTAACATGACAAGGCTTTTATCTGATAAGAATGCAAAAATATTGAAGATTTGTTTATCATAACCTTCAACACCGTAGTATCTGATACTATATCCAGTTATATCTTGAATATCATGATAAAGCCAAGTTACCTCATCATCAGTGAGACCTGTCCTGTTATCGCTGAAATTGCCAGTATTTATCATATCTACAAAATCATGGTATAATGCGTTTTCTTTCCATTGAGCACCGACACGCAGTATTTGATTATTTATCTCTTCACTAGTTATATACTTGTTGAATTGCTCATCAATGTAAGAGCTATATGAAGGAGAAACTTCTGGATTCTCAGCCCACGAAACTAACTCATTGGCATTATTCTCACCTAAGTGATTTATTAGAACTTGTTTTACATCTTCAGATACTGCTCCGTTATTTATCGCATTTCCTTCTAGCAAACGAACAATCCACACGGCAACAGCCTCTTTTTCACTTGTTGCAGTATGAAAATTAGAAGCAGGAGGTATTCCGTCCTGGAAGTTATCTGCAACAGTTGGGTGTTGCCCTAATGCAACTTCATAAAATCCGTAATCCCACCAAGATATAAATGCAGGTCTTTCTAAAGGATCTTCTATATCTGTATCCTGCTCACTCAGCCAATTAAAAGCATCAGACCAATATCTCTCTTTGTACAAACTTAAACCAAATGCACCAGAGTGGTCTTCGCCAAACATTTCCCATTTAAGATTTGTCCAATTACCATCCTCTTTTTGATATGTTTTCGTAGGGACCGCGGCATCCATTGCAACGTATGCATTTGGCATAATTACGACAAATGCTAAAAACAGTATGCCAAATATGTGTAGCAGTTTCATCCCTCGTCTTATACCATGGATTCCTCCACCTGCACTACGTATGCTTCTTACCATCTGTTTATAATCGATTTTGTCAACCATAAACCAAATCATCCAGCCTGCAAGAATTGCAATGAGCGGAACCATATCGTTTAGAAAACGCCCTGCTGTGCCTGCAAGCCATAAATCAAGTATGAAAATTACAATTATGAACAAATAATCTCTTCTAAGTTTATCTTTGTAGTAATTCCAAAGTAAAAATATGAATCCACCCCAACCAAGCCAATAAAGCGCAGGCCCAAAACTCATTACAGTATGACTGATTTGGTATGTGTTTGCCTCTGCAATAGTCATTGAAACTTTATTTCCATAGATTCCAGTTCCAAATATAATACTTGAAATTTTAGAGAGTCCCAATAAGGGTATGTCAATAATATTGTTTGTTGTTAAATACATCAATGCCAGTATAAAAAAGCCGGCTGTAAAAATCAGAGGCAATGATAAAGTCCAAGGGATTTTCCTATTGCCAAACATATAGTATACAAAGCCAAAACCAATCACTCCTACAACCATGAAAAAAGTCACATCAAATGAAAAACCATTAGGTCTGGAGGCTACTACTGGAAGTGATAGCAGATAACCTGTTAGCAATGTAATTGAAATAACCCTAAAAGAGATTTGCTCAATTTTGTTGGTAAAAATGTCGATTAAATACTGTACAATCGCATAACCACCTATCAACACATAAAGAAATCTTGCTTCTACCCAAACCATCGACAGACCTGCAAGAGAAATACCTGCAAGAACCGAATATAGCATGGATTTTGTTTTGTCTTTTTCTTTCAATCCATAAATAATAAACAAAAATGTTGTAAAAAACAACAGAAGGTTTAGCGAATCGTGATCAAATAGAGAAAATGCGGAGCCGTGGCCTGAGCCTATATGTATAGGTATTATTGCCATGAGAAATGCGGCTATCAAACCCGCTTTTTTGTTAAAAAGTGTTTTACCTAAGAAGTAAACTGGTATGACAAGTAGTGCTCCAAATAAAGCAGGTATAAACTGCATAGAGTATCCTATTGCATCAATCTCACTCATGAATGGTTTTAAAAAATTACTGAAGCCTAAAGCCATCATGTTTAGTAAAGGAGCACGACTACCTGTACGACCTATAGGATAATTTAACAAATCATCATTTTCCGAATAAAACTGATAAACACCTGTTTCCGATGTTTCTTCGACTATCCTCATGTTATAGTAAGGGTCAGGACCAGATAATAGATATTTTCCATAATCATCAAAAGATTCTTCCATTGCTATTCCGCTAGACGCATTGTAATATGTATTATAGAACAAAACACTGAAGAAAATTCCAACAAGAATTAATGCTACCCACCAGTTTTTGGCAAGTGACTTTTTTGCTTTTTCTTCATATTTAGGTGTCTTTTTAACACTAGTATGTTTTGGTTCTACACGCGTTGGTTTGCTTTTTATTTGTGCCCTTTTACGCATTTAAATTCACCTAAGATAGTCAACCACGTAAAAATATAGTCTTATAAATAACTTATCTAAAAAATCCTTATATTTCTATTTACTTGTTTTCTATTAGGTCGGCAATACTTTTTGCTGTTTTTACTTTACTATATTCATTCTCTATCGTATCAGTTGAGATTATCTCATCACAGCCTGAACTGCTTAGTTTTTTTATTGCATCTGCTGCAAAAAGACCATGTGTACATGCTACAAGCACTTTTTTTGCACCATGTTTTTTAAGTTCTTTTATCGCAAGAGCCATAGTGCCACCTGTTGATATTATGTCATCTATTATTGCCACGGTTTTATTTTGGGCGTCTAGTTTCTTTGGTTTCATTTTGACAGTTGAGCCGTCGATTCTTGTTTTCTCCATATAATCAAACTCACATCCGATTATTCCTGATGCTTGTTTTGCTCTATCTAGTGCTCCTTTATCTGGGGCAAGAACCATATCTATTTTTTGTTTTTTGAGATAGTTTGCAATTTCTGGAACAGCGGTACAGCTCTCTGCAGATGTTGAGAAGAAATCAAGGATGTGCTCTTTATGAGG
>CAZQXW010000034.1:0-9613 GCA_964597365.1 uncultured Thermoplasmatales archaeon
CATCGAAAATGAGTATGAATTTTCCTTGTTGCAAATTGTTTATTGCGTTTTCTATGTTTTTTATAAACTCACCCGGTTAGGATTATAAATTATACTTAAAATAAGTTTTGGGTTATTACTCAGAAACGGGTTGACTTGTCCCTTTGTTTTTAGAAGCAAGGTGGCAAGTAATGTAACCTGCGATACGGTTTCTTAAAAGTTTGCTGCCAACATCGCTTAACTCTTGAACCTTTGCTTTGTTATGTTGAAAATCATCATGTTTGAATTGATTAGGATACTTCTCAGTAAGATCTATTGCAATATTTTTGACATATGATGGTCGTATATTTCCCAGATTTATCACCTACTATATGATACGTAAGCCCACCGAATAACTATTTAATATTTAAATACTTTGTAAGGGTAACCTATAAATACATGGTAATATTATTAAATAAATAAAAAGTATTATTAACTAATAATATACTAATATATATTAAGGAGGCAAGTTAGAAATGGTCTTAGAAGTAGAAGAATATAATGGAAACCCTGTAATAGCACTAAAGCGCGATGAAGATGATAACTATCCCTTTAGATTCGGCCTTAGAAAAGCACAACTCATACTTGATAACATAGAAGAAATAAAAAAGTTCGTAAAAGAACATTCTAAAGAATAATAGACATTCTTCAAAAATTATTCATCCGAAAAGAATCTTCTTTTTTGTATTAATTTAACAATGTCAATCATTAAATAATAGACAGAATATAAACTAAAACTAAGGGGGAATAAAAAAATCCCATCCAAAAAAACAAAGGTAAAAGACATTGCTGGCCAAAAATTAGATCAGTTTGAAAACTTTGCGATACACAACAGAATACTGCGCAATATGGGATCAATGATTTACGAGTCAAAGCCCTTTAAATACTTTTCAAAGAAAATAAATGAATTCAAAGACATAAAACTAATTGAGACAGTTAAAAAATATTCAGTTCCAAAGCATGTTGCAATAATTATGGATGGGAACCGTCGTTTTGCAAAAGAAATGGGTCTTAATCCTCATATAGGACACCAATATGGTAAGCAAAAGATAGAGGAGCTACTAAATTGGTGCTTTGAGCTTGAAATAGAAAATCTTACAGTATATGCATTCTCGACAGAAAATTTCAAAAGGACAAACGAAGAAGTAAAAACTCTGATGAATCTTTGTAAAAAGGAACTCGACAAAGCAGCAAAAGACTCAAGAATTCATAAAAACCAGGTAAAAGTTAGAGTGCTAGGAAAATTAGACTCACTACCTGAAGATATCTATGATAGTGCACAAACAATTATGAACAAAACAAAAGACTATGATAAATATTCATTTAACATAGCGCTTGCATATGGTGGACGCGAAGAGCTCATTCAGGCGATACAAAAAATAGCAGATGATGTAAAACAAGAAAAACTAGAAATAGAAGAAATAAAAGAATCAGTTGTATCAAAATACCTGTATACAAATGGACTTCCAGACCCTGATTTGATACTTAGAACCAGCGGTGAAGAAAGAATATCTAATTTTTTACTATGGCAGATAGCATATTCTGAGTTGTATTTCTCAGATGTATATTGGCCTGCATTTCAAAAAAGAGATTTTTTAAAAGCAATTAGAAGTGTTCAACAAAGACAAAGAAGATATGGAACATAATTTTTTTAATCTTCATCCTCTTCAAGAAATTCTTCATTGTTTTCTATTTCGTCAGCTATTTCTGCAAGTTTTGAAAATTGATGGCTGAAAAATAATAAAAGAAAACCAAAAAAAGTAACGACTAGTCCTAATGCAATAAAAGATTCAGGAGCCGGGGATGAAGAAAAATCATACAAATTCTTTAAAAAACCAGTACTATCTCCACTAATAAAAATTGGAATAAGTTTGAAAAAAACAAAACAAAGGATTAAAAAAACTCCAAGATATATCAACATCCTTCCAGTAAGGCCGCTTTTGCCTTTGTACTCCTTTGGATTTATTAATATCTTTTTCATCTATATCCTGAAAGATAAATTATTCTTCTTCAGAGTCATCAGATCCGCCGCTTAAAGAATTTTGGACTTTGCTTTGAAGTTCATTTAATTTTTCTTTTGTTCTCCCTTCTTGTTTTTCAAGAGTACTTTTACGTAGCTCAAAAGAGTCTTTGTTTTCTTTAAGCTCTTTTTCAACTTCTGCTTTACCCTTTGTTTTGACAAGAAGTGACCCAATGCTTTTATAAACAGGTGTCTTACCATCGATTTTTTCTATTTCTTCAAGAGCCTCTTCTGTTTCTTTTAATCTCATTTCTAATTGTTGCCTCTGTTGAGAAATCATCTGTAGTTGCATTCTCATCTGCTGAAGTCTGTTTATTTGGTCTTGCAATTGCTTTGACATTTCTACATTCGTCATAATTGTATACTCCCCTTTTGCTTTCTTGGTAATTAAAGATATTATTATTAAAGTTATCGCATTGGTTAAATTATGCAATAGTACTACAATTTGTATGTATATGATACGAAAGCTTAATATCAATGTATTTTGATTATTTTTATCGGAATTAAATATAATAGAAAATATTATATAGAAAGATACAAATATAGATAATAAACAATATTATATAAATTGGGGGATAAAATTATGAAAAAAAATGATAAGATAATCGCCGTAGTAGGAGTACTAATCTTAGTTTTAGCTTCTATGGGTGTATTTTTTTATGAATACCAAGAAACAGCTGGAGAACAAATAGAAGACATCGAAGAGATCACTTGTATGGTCGGAGAATACAAACAAAGCCTTGAAGGAATGAGTTTAACTGTACCGAATACAGATCCTTTTTATGCATTTGTTGCAACACCTTTAGCAGTGCATTATGACTCTGAAGGAAATAAGGAAATTATTCCTTTATACATAGAGGATTATGAAGCTCCGTCAGAAGCCATTGAAAGATTACAAAACTCTTACCTAGTAAAATATAAAAACATTGATCTAGCTGATGAAGTATCTAGTGGATCTATCGAAGAGTTTTCCTTAGAAATAGCTGAAAAATATTGGGATTCAAGCAATGCAGCACTAATACTTGAAAATAGCAAAGAAGGCTATTCTTTAGGTTTAAATGCTCTACCAATGGCATCTTACCTAGGAATACCTGTAATTGTAACCGAATCAATAAGTGGAGACGTACAAAGAGTCCTAAGCAAATTAGGCGTTGGAACCATATTAGTATGTGGTGATGTTGAAGGTTATGACAACAGTTTCAGATACATAAAATATGATAACATCGAAGAAATTATTGATGATTCAATAAATTTTATGATGGAAAAATTCGGAGACATTGAATATTTAGCATTAGCAAATCCGGCTGATGCAATGTTGCCAGAAGTTTTGGATAGCAAAGAAGAATACTTTGGATCTTCTACAACTGATTGGTCTTTTAAGATACCAAATGATTACAAATATGCTCTAATCAGAATTGAAGCTATATCTGAAGAACCTGTGTCTTTTAGAATAGGTGCAGATTTAGATGACATAAACTCTGTTTTACAAGAACAAGAAGCAACAGATGGCGGTAATCCTATACCTGTAAGAGATGATAAAGGAAACATACTAAGTTATGTGTTTTTCAGAGAATCTGTTGTATATGGTAGAAATGGTGTAACCTATAATGTCTATGGACCTACTGATGGGTCGGTTCGTGTAACCATTGAAAAACTTGAAAACCCAGTATATCCAATGATGAAAGGTCTTTCTAAATTAGCACCATATCTTGCTGTGTCTCATCAAGGTATTGTATTTGCAAATGAGTCTTTTGCATTTACAGCAAATGATGATCTTAGAGACGAAAATGGAGAAAAAATACCTGGTTTTTATATGCCTCGTTTTAACCCTAAGTTAACAACTCTTTGCAATAAACATATTTATGATAACGTTCACAAACCTTTGAACAACGTATTGGCAAAAATAGCAGATATAAATCTGAACGAAAAGACATATACAAAGGATGTAAAATATTTACAGAATTACTATAACAACAAGGATTTAAGCATAGCGATTGTTGGCGGAGCTACCGTTCTACCACAATATACCTACCAAAACCTTCTCGAACCATTCGGTGACGTAGATGGAGATGGCACAGACGATACAGCATATAATATGGGTGGAGGCGGTACACCAAGCGATGTTATATATGGAAACATTGACCCTGTAAAATATGACTGGTCAAATATGGCACAAGATATATACACCGACCTTCCTCAAATGGAAAATGCTATAGGCCGTATAGTTGGCTGGGATGCCCAGGATGCTGATGCATTAATACTTAGAAGCATCTTCTATGATGACATCTTAGAAAATCTTGAAGGATGGAAAGATAATTTTGGAATATTAATCGGTGGCGGTGTAGATCATCAAAAACCATTAATACCATACAAACTCGAACAATGGTTTGGTTTGTTTAGTTTAATAAAGAATATAGCCAGTTCAAATCCATTAACAGAGGTTATAGCACGATTCATGGATGCAAACGGTCCATGGAAATACAGTACGAAAGCAACTGAAATTAGTGGCTTGAGATTAAAAGAAAAAACTGCTGAAGAAATGGGCTTTGATGTAAACTTTGCTTTAAAGAGCCATGCGATGATAGAAGGATATACTGATGAAGAGTTGAAAGAAATTAAAAACAAAAACATACTCTACAAGCTTCTCTTTAAACCTGATGATGTAAAGGACATGATAGGTGAGCATGCCGTAAAAGGTGGTGAATATATGGAACAAAGCAATTATATATTTGCAAATGCACATGGTGCAATAGGAACTTATGGTATGGATGGACCTGACCTTGTATCAGCAGGCTTTGATATAAAATTAATACCTGGAAAATGGATAGAAAAGATAGTACGTAGAGTTACACCAATATTTGCCGGATGGGTTGGTCCGGGTATGGGACTTGGGACAAGTTATACTCCAAAGACTGTAACTGGACTTGAAATGGGCCCATCATTTATGTGGCTTGATAGTTGTACATGTGGAAAAATAGATGGTGTATATCCAAAACAAAGTGTATCAATGGCACTTCTTCATTCAGGCGTCGGATGTTTAGTTGCTTCGACCACAGGATCAAACATACCTGGAGGATACTTACCGGGTAAAGATAAAATGACAGATACACGTCTATCTGTGTTCCTAGCAGAAAAAGAATGGGAAAAGAAAGTTGAACAAGGAATATATCCAGACCTTCACTTTGGTTTCAAAATGTTTGAAGATATGTCTGGTTTTCTAAAAGAAGAAGATTGCAGTACAGGTGAAGCATTTAAACAAATGAAAAATATATACTTACCAGAAGACTTAGATTGGGAACTATGGTGGACACCACCTCTAAGTGGTGGAGATGCACCTGATGTATATGGTCCACATCATGAAGCTAAGTATACTTCATACTATGAATTTACAATGTATGGAGACCCAGCTTTCAACCCATATGAACCTGTGAATGAAGGATATAACTAAATTCACCCACCTCTCTTTTTTTATTTTTAAATTCTTACTTTTCTATGAAAAATATTAAATATTTTGCTTAATATATATTTTTTATGAAGCATAAAATATTATCAGTTTTATTAGTAACGCTTTTGATATCTACAAGTATAAACCTAGTTTCTTCACAAAACCTTGAAGTAAAAAGCACAGATGACAATACATTGCTTTATTTGTTAAATTCTGAATCAAAAAGAAATGTCTCTCTTAAGACTATAAAGGCCCCAATGGGGAAATTATACAGTAATATAGATGAGACAGAAGATCATAGTTCAAGATTTATTCCTCTTTTTGCAACGCCCTTATGTTGTTATTACGAAGGAGAAACAAAGAACAACGCACCTCTTTTAATAGAAGATGGAAAAAATCCATCAAAACCTGTTGCACGTTTTATTGAGCAATACGCTTCAGATGATATTTATGAAATTTCACAAGGAGATGTTGAGGCTATATCTGAAGATATTGCAGCTAGCTTTTGGAATAAATCAGACATAATTTTAGCAATTGAAAACAGTGATAGAGGATATGAACAAGGACTTATGGCAACACCTATTGCTAGTTATCTAAATATACCTGTAGTAATTGGCCCTCCGTCTAATGATTTAATTAGTAAATTAGACTGCAGTTATGTTATGCTTATAGGAGAAAATATCGAACCTCCTAGCGATGTGTCCTATATCCGACTTTTTGGAAGAGAAGCAATTCTTTCATATGTACTCAATGTTTGTAAAATTAAAACAAATAAGATAGATTACATAACACTTGCAAATCCACTTGATTCAAAACCAATAAAAATAATTAATGAAACCCAACTATTGTATGTAGAAGGGACCGACTATGCAGAGACACTTGGGAGAGTACATCAAACAAAACCACAGAGTCTTTTTTCATTTGATGTACCTGACGCAAATCAAATAGTAAAATTTAGTTTGAAGTTTTCTCCTACAGAAGAAATGATTATGCCAGAGGATACTATAACACCAAATGGTGAAGGATTTCATCTTCTTTTCTACGATCAAGAAGGTGGAGAATTTAACACAACTCCATTGTACAATAATGGAAGCTTGTTTTATACAGATTCAAACGCATATGGTGATTGGGAAGCATATTATGAAATGGATGTAAATTTTAATCCTGGAACCTACTATGTTAAACTATGGACTTATGGAAATCTTGATAAAAACTGGAATCTAACAATTACCTCTCAAGAGATAAATGCAGATATCAGACCACAGGCACCTTACCTTTCTACATTAGCACCATATCTTGCTGCAAGCCATGGTGGTATAGTAATTGCTGATGAAAAATTCTGTGAAAATATTGCTGGAAAAACTGGCAATATCCAGAGACGATACAATGTTACATTAAATGAAGAATCAGTAAAGGCTGCATGCAAAGACAACAAATATGCAGACAGTATTTTAGACGAAACACTAAACAAAATGAAAAATGAAGATTTATATGATAATTATATTTCTAATTCTCCTTATTTAGGTGTACTTGCTGACAACAATATGATACCTATGTACTATTATCCTTCGGAAACAGCGCGTCAACACTACAAATTTGAAGGAGCATATCAACCAAGTGATAATCTTCTGGCAGACATTAACGAAGATGGATACAATCTTACAACTAAACTCGAGCTTGCGGTAGGAAGACTTATGGGTTGGGATGCTCAAGACGTAAGTGCACTTATTGCTAGAACACTTTTTTATAATGATATAATCGATAGTTTCGAAGGTTTAAAAGAATCTGATTGGAAAGACTCTGCAACAATGGTATATGGTCTTGCAATGCAGGAACGACTAGTTCTGGGATCAAGATTTACATTTATGAAAACAAACCTTCTACTCAGAAAAGAAGGATATGAAGTATTTTCAAAAACAAACAAATTTTACAAAGTAAAATATATAGAAGAACTACTTGAAAATATGGAGAAATCAAACCTTATATGGAACGAAGGCCACGGAAGATATTACAGATATGAATATTTTTTTCCCCCTCGCTTAAGTCGTTTTTATAATGTTTTCATAAAACTATTTTATCCTCAGACACAAAAAAGCCAATATACTGTGTCAAATGTAAAAGACATGGAGATGGGCCCCTCTGCAATGGCTGTAGTTGCATGTATAGGGGGTCTTACTGATGGAATACCTCTGCGTTGCACAAATGCTATGGCAAGTCTTCATGCAGGTTGTAACGCCATTTTTGCAAACACTAGATGTCCTCCAGGACCTATGTCAAATGTAGGCGGTATACTAAGCGCTATTACTAATAGAGAATCACATTTTTACTATGATGAACTTGTAGGTTCTTGGTTCGAAGAATTAACTAAAAATGATGCAAGTGTTGGAATTGCCTGTAGAAACGCAAAAAATACTTTTACACAGAAATATACAAATCTTGCCTGGTGGGACCTTTTAGTACAAATAAATCCAAATGAGTATTACAGAGCATGTGAGGATTATGTACATTACAATATCTATGGCGATCCTGCTTTTAATCCATCTTAGAAACACATTGTATTAAATATGTTTTTTAAAAAAAGAAAGGGTGGTAGAGTATTAAATTATTCTTCTCCACCTATCTTGAGAGTTGGGTCGCCGAATAATACCCATTGTTGTACACTTTTTGGATGACCTGATTCAAAGTCACTCATATCATGTGTTTGTATATATGTTTTAATTGATTGTGTATGAGCATCCCCTAGTATAGTTTGATCTTCTTCTCCAACTTGTCTGAAGAATTCAATTGTAATCCATCCATCTCCGCC
Organism: uncultured Thermoplasmatales archaeon; assembly: GCA_964597365.1. Lineage (GTDB taxonomy): Archaea > Thermoplasmatota > E2 > DHVEG-1 > DHVEG-1 > CAZKUB01. The sequence continues at coordinate 8,290 of CAZQXW010000034.1, forward strand.
ACCTGTTGTTAGGTCTTTACCGGGCATACCATAACCAAGTCCTGTATTACCAATGCTTGCAATAGTACCGCCATTTGGGTTTCTAACAAGACGCCAGCTGAAACATTCAGGTACAGCAGATCCATGGCACCACATATATAAATCATCGAATATATGGAGATTTGGGAATATATACTGAAATCCCTCTAAGAATCCAGGTATCATTGAAACATTGAATTGGCTGTTGTGACAGCCTCCGATTACTGCAACAGGCAGTTTTTCTCCGTTTGAAAGGCCATCTATTGGGAACAAAGGTATTAAATTTTTAAGTGTTCTTTGTCCAATTAAAAGACCACCTAGGTTAAATAGACTAAGTTGAGTAACTTGCATTCCAGTTATACTTGCAGGACCTCTATTGCCAGGAACTCCAGGGTAGTGGTCAGCCCATACATTTGGACTTCCATGTCCAGAAATAAAAACAAACCTGCTACCTTTATTCCATTCTGATATTACATCATCTACTCCTGTGAATCTTCCATTTGAGGCCCATACTACATTCTTTTCGAAATCGTCCATATAGTATAGTGCCCCTCCACGACCTTTCAAGACTTTTTCACCTGTAGTCCATTCGCCTTCATAGTACATCTCTGTATTATTTCTCCAATCTGAATATACCTCTATACCATCTTTATTTTTAATCCATACATGAATGTTAGTAATATTCCCATATGGTTTAGGATCATATGATTTACCACGAATTGTAAGTACACCATCGACATAGCTCATATTTGCCCATGGGTTAAAATTATTACAATATGCAACACCTTCTCCAGGGGTCTCTGTAAAATCATTATATCCTAAGGTGTTTCCTTCTGAAATTGAACATATTTCTGCTATAGGTAGAGCAGGGTATCCATCTTCAAGTGCAGGGTTAAGATGATCATCATGATTAAATGTTATATCTGTCTTTTCTGATCTATTTATAGTTATTTGAATTGCATCGGTTGGCCCTGCTTCATCTTCATCATTAAAACTCTGTGCATAAATTGTATAATACCCATTTGGAAGGCCAGTTGTATCCCATTGAAAGTTTAAATCTTCTTGATCTAGAAAACCATCACCAGAAATGACAGTCATTGTATTATACCAATCTGAATCAGTATAGTCTTTTGTTTCGTAGTTGATAATCTTTTCAACAACAGTCTTTACTTCTTTTATATTCCTGCAAGCAAGTCGTCCTACTGATACGTCTGGTACCATGTCAATGTCTTCATCATCTTCAACGCCTTCCTTACCCCATGCTGCAAAGTAATCATCGTTATTTGGATTCCAACTTGAAAAATTG
>CAZQXW010000034.1:9713-20159 GCA_964597365.1 uncultured Thermoplasmatales archaeon
TAAGAAAGTTTTGATACCATTGTCATTTTTATGTTTTACAAGTTTTTCTAAATAAGGTTCAAATTTTGATGGAGTTATAATAACAAGATCATAAGGATCTTCAACTGCATTTTCGGTAAGTCCCTTTGATTCATATGTTACTTTTATTTCACTACTTTTCATTTGAAGAAGTTTACCAGCATTTGGTGTGTATCTTACAGGATATAAACTGACAGTCACAAAGATAACTCTTTCGTTGTCTTCATTTATCCCAGATCGTAATTCATAAGAATACCATTCTGAAGGATAGGGTTTATTGCTATTGTAAACTTCTAAATCTTTTTCTTGCTCCGCAGGTATCTCTATTTCGGTAGATGTTAGAGGCAGCATATAAGAAGCAGGTTTTATCTCTCTTGTTACTATTTCTTCTGTTATATCGCTGATGGTTACATCAACTTCAATATTTTTTGAACCTACAGGTACCTCAAAAGTTTTTATTACCTTTGGAAGTATTGGTTTTCCTGGTGAATTTAAGTAAGTTGATACATCCTGCATTTCTATTGATAAGTATTCTATATTCTCTTGCTTTATCATTAAAGGCTCAAAATATATAGAAGTTTTATCCGTGTTTATTTGCACGCCTGTTTTTTCTAAATCAGCATTTGCCATTGTTCCAAAACTGCTTAATATAAAAAATACTGCAAGAGCAGTAACCAAAATTTTTTTCATTTTTTTATTTTCCCCCAATTCTAAGATACTTATAGTTGTATATAAATAATCTATAAAGTATAAATTATTTTTGTTTAAATTGTGTTAATATCGGCTTTTTACTTTCTTTATTGATGTAATATGAACATTATAGTTTAAATGGTAACATAATATTTAAGTATACAAATGAAGCTGATTATCCGTCTTACATGAAAATAAAAAACTTGGTTTTTGTTACAATACTATTCTGTTTTGTTCTATCTAATCTTTCGACGGCAACAAGCTACCAAATTAAAAATTCCGATTTATCTACTTTTTATTTCAACTCAGATATTATTATACCAGATGATTATTCAACAATCCAAGAAGGTATAGATGCTGCTGACATTGGGGATATTATATTCGTTAGAAATGATATATACAACGAGCATATAGTAATTAACAAGACAGGAATAACGCTATTAGGTGAGGATAAATATGATACTATTATAGATGGTTGCAAAGGCGTAGATGATGGAATCAAGATAAAATCTGAAAATGTAACTATTAAAAACTTAACTATTAAAAATTTTAAAGACAAACAAAAACTAGATATTTATAGTTGGAATCAAGCAGGCATAGAAATTCATGAGTCAAACGCTAAAATAATCAATAATTATTTTGTAGACAACGGCGTAGGCTTAGAATTGTTTAGCAGTATAATTAACACTACAATTTCAGATAATGAGATGATAAACGATAGTCTTTTGATTGGAAATTATTTTGATAGGTTTCCATCTACTTTTCCTGAGATAGCAAAATCAAGTTTTATTCATAACATATATAACAACACTGTAAATGGTAAGCCTTTGTATTATTTCAAAGATAAAAGTAATTTTTCTGCTCCAACAGATGCTGGCCAAATCACTATGGTGAATTGTAGTAATTTTAGCATAAGAGATCTGTATATGAACAACAATGATTTTTCTCTTATTTTAGCATACTGTTATGATGGATTAATTGAAAATGTTACAATTGCGGATACAAACGGTGAAACACTTTTGTTTGAATGTGAAAACATAACGATACAAAAGAATACTATAACTAACACTTTCAAAGGAATATGTCTAGAATACAAATCAAAAAATAATGTTATAAAAAACAATTGTTTTACAAAAAATTACGTTGGTATATCTCTTTTCAATAGTGCGAATAATAATACTATTTATCAAAATGAGATTTATGATGGCTATGGATATATGGGCTCAGGAATAGAGATTGTTTCATATCATAATGGAACTCAAAAAGATAATAACATAACAGAAAATCATATTGAGAATAACCCTGTTGGAATACATTTTAGACAGAACACTATAAACAACACGATTTACAAAAACAATATTACAAAAAATTTGATCGGAATATATCTTGAAGTTTCTTCTAATGATAACGATATAGTAAAAAATAATTTTAGAAAAAATATTGTTCAGGCGTTTTTCAGTGACTGTTATACAAACAATTGGAACCAAAATTATTGGGGAAAGTCAAGAATATTGACTAAATTAATATATGGCTATAGGAAAATTGGTAGATTTCCCATGCCTTGGATTAATAAAGACAGCAACCCTCTCTGGAAAGCTGTTTAATTATTCTTCTTTTTCCTCTTTATCTTCTTCTAAACCGCATTCTTCGCCATCTTCGTCTTCATCTTTTTCTACTATTCTTGCAACGCTTACAACTTTGTCGTCATCGTTGAGTCTCATAATTGTAACTCCCATTGTGTTTCTTCCCTGCACTCTTATTCCACTTACAGGTATTCTTACAACCATTCCATCACGACTTGTAAGCATTATCTCATTATCGTCTGTTAGTTCTCTGACATAGATTACTTCACCGTTTCTCTCGTTTGTAATAATTGTCCTTACACCTTTGCTTCCTCTGTGGGTTTGTCTGTATTCTGATATTGGTGATCTTTTACCGTATCCGTTTTCTGTAATTGTAAGTAGGTTTCCATCTTCATGCTCGATTATTGCCATTGAGACTACTTTATCTCCTTTTGCAAGTCTCATGCCTATTACACCACGTGTTACTCTACCCATTGCTCTTACTTCTTTTTCATCGAATTTACATGCTTGTCCCTTTGCCGATGCAAGTAGAATTGTTTGGTTTCCATCAGATAGTCTTGTAGCAATCAGCTCATCGTCTTCATCAAGTTTTACTGCCCTAACTCCGTTTACTCTAATATTGCTATAAGCAGAAAGTACTGTTTTTTTGATAATTCCTTTCTTTGTTGAAAATACAAGGTAGTGCTCATCGTCAAACTCGTGTATTGGAATTGCGGTTTCTACGTATTCGCCTTCTTCGAGTCTTGGAAGCAAGTTAATTATTGCTTTGCCTTTGGAGTGTCTTCCTCCTTCAGGTATTCTGTATCCTTTCAGCCAGAATGCTTTTCCGTGGTTTGTGAAAAACATAATGTAGTCATGAGTGCTTGTGATAAATGAATCTACTATAACATCTTCATCTTTTGTTTTCATTCCTACAAGGCCTTTTCCACCACGTCTCTGTGTTCTGTATGTTTCACATGGAATACGTTTGATATAACCGCTGTCTGTGATTGTTATGACAACATCTTGGACTGGAATTAAGTCTTCCATGTCTATGTCAATTTCGCCTTCTACGATTTCAGTTCTTCTTTCGTCACTATATTTTTCTTTTATTTCTGTAAGTTCTCTTTTAATTTCATCAAGAATATGCTGTTTATCTGATAGGAGCCATTCTAGTTGTTCGATTAATTTTTTTGTTTCGTTGTAATCAGTTTCAACTGATTCTATTTCCATTCCTGTAAGTTTTTGAAGTCTTAGGTCAAGTATTGCTTTTACTTGTGCTTCTGAAAATCCGAATCTTTGCATAAGGCGTTCTTTTGCCTCGTCAACGGTTTTACTTGCTCTTATGATTTTGATTACTTCGTCTATATTTTTAAGTGCAAGCATGAAGCCTTCAAGTATGTGCATTTTTTCCTTTGCTTTCTTAAGATCATAGTTTGTCCTGCGGGTAATTACAAGGACACGGTATTCTATAAAATACTGGATTATTTCTTTGAGGGTAAGTGTTTTCGGCTCACCTTCTACTATTGCAAGATTATTTACTCCAAAAGTTGTCTGCATATCTGTATGCTTGAAAAGCTGAGACAAAACTACATCTTCTATTGCATCACGTTTGAGATCTATTACTACACGCATGCCGTCTCTATCTGATTCATCACGAAGGTCGCTTATTCCCTCTATTTTTTTATCTTTTACAAGCTTTGCAATTGTCTTTAGAAGGTTTGCTTTGTTTACCTGGTATGGCAGCTCTGTTATGATTATCTTCTTTTTGTCTTCTCCCTCAATATGTGTTTTTGCACGAACTCTTACAAGTCCTCGTCCTTCAGAATATGCTTGAAGTATTCCTCCTCGTCCGTAGATTATTCCTCCAGTCGGAAAATCAGGCCCTTTTATTGTTTCCATGAGGTCTGTAATGCTGATTTCAGGATCATCTATTACTTGTATCGTTCCATCTATTACTTCGTTTATATTATGCGGTGCCATATTAGTTGCCATTCCAACTGCGATTCCTGATGCACCATTGATTAAAAGCTGTGGCAATACTGCTGGAAGCATTACTGGTTCTTTGAGACTTCCATCAAAATTTTCGGTCCAGTCAACTGTTTCTTTATCGATATCTTGAAGCATTAGTGCTGATATTTTTGCAAGACGGCTTTCTGTATAACGCATTGCCGCTGCACTATCTCCGTCTACGCTACCAAAATTTCCTTGACCATCTACAAGTGGATAACGAAGTGAAAAATCTTGAGCCATACGAACCATTGAGTCATATACAGCTTGGTCACCATGCGGATGATATTTACCAAGTACTTCTCCTACTACACGAGCAGATTTTTTATATGAACTTCTACTAGTAAGGCCCATATCGTTCATAGCATACAAAATACGCCTATGAACAGGTTTGAGACCATCACGAACATCGGGTAAGGCTCTGCTCATTATGACACTCATAGAGTAATCTATGAATGCTCGTTTCATCTCTGATTCTAGTGCTCGAACATGTTCTTTTTGTGGGTCCTCTTCATCAGTCATAATATCACCTTAAATATCTAAATTAGTCACCTCTTTTGCATGAGTCTCTATAAACTCACGGCGTGGCTCTACTTTTTCACCCATAAGAATTGTAAATAGTTCATCTGCGTCAACTGCATCGTCGACTGTAACCTTTAGTGTCATCCTATTTTCAGGATCCATCGTGGTCTCCCATAGCTGGTTCGGATTCATTTCACCAAGACCTTTGTATCTTTGTGTTCCAATACCTTTTTCACCCATCTCCTTTATTTTCTCAACTCGCTCGCGTTCTGTATAAGCATAAACAACTTGTTTTCCTTTGCTAAGTTTATAAAGTGGTGGTTGTGCGATATACAAGTATCCTTCTTCTACAAGAGGTCTCATATAACGGAAGAAAAATGTCAGCAGAAGCGTTCTAATGTGTTCACCGTCAACATCTGCATCAGTCATAATTATAATCTTGTGATATCGTGCTTTTTCAATTTCAAACTCTTCGCCGATACCAGTGCCTATTGCAGTGATTAATGCTAGTATTTCATTGTTTTTAAGGATTTTATCCATTCTTGCTTTTTCAACATTAAGAATTTTTCCACGAAGTGGCAAGATTGCTTGAAACTCTCTGTTTCTTCCTTGTTTTGCAGACCCTCCTGCAGAATCTCCCTCGACAATATATAGTTCTGTTTTACTTGGATCACGTGAGCTGCAGTCTGCAAGTTTTCCAGGCAGAGCAGATGATTCAAGTAAGCCTTTCCTGCGAGTTAGTTCACGGGCTTTTCTTGCAGCCTCGCGTGCTCTGCTTGCATTTTTTGCTTTTTCAATTATTGTTTTTGCAACAAATGGATTTTCTTCAAAAAACTCTGAGAGTTTTTCATTTGTAAGGCTTTCGACAAGACCACGAACTTCTGAGTTTCCTAGTTTTGTCTTTGTTTGTCCTTCGAACTGTGGGCTTTTGACTTTTGCAGAAATAACTGTTGTTATCCCTTCTCTGCAGTCCTCTCCAGAAAGACTAAAGTCATTATCAAATAATTTGTTCTTTTTACCGTAATCATTTAGGACACGTGTGAGTGCCCCTTTAAATCCTGAAAGATGGGTTCCACCTTCATGTGTATTAATGTTGTTTGCAAATGTGTGAATATTTTCTGTATATCCATCTGTATACTGTATTGATATTTCTACTTCAAAATCTTCTCTTTGTGCCTGTAGATATATTGGATCGGGATGAAGTGGTGTTTTATTCCTATTTATATGTTGGACGAATTCTTTTATTCCTCCATCAAATCTAAAAGTATCACTTTTCCCGTCTCTTTCATCTGATATATTTATTTGAAGGCCTGCGTTTAAAAAAGCTAGTTCTTTGAGCCTGTTTGCAATTATTTCATATTTAATCTCTGTTGTTTCAAATATTTCATCATCTGGCAAAAAAGTAATTTTTGTACCATTTTTTTCACTTGTACCTTCTTCTTTAAGACCTGAAACAGGTGCTCCATGATCGTATTTTTGAGTGTATATTTTTCCATTACGATATACAGTCGCTTCAAGCCATTTTGAAAGTGCATTTACACAAGAAACACCAACTCCATGAAGACCTCCAGAAACTTTGTATGCTTCACTGTCGAATTTTCCACCTGCATGAAGTGTAGTCATTACTAGCTCAAGGCCACATTTTTTATATTTAGGATGTTCTCTTACGGGTATTCCTCTGCCATCATCTTCAACTGTTACAGAGCTATCTTGGTTAAGTTTTACTTCAACTTTTGATGCATAGCCTGCAAGCGCTTCATCTATGCTGTTGTCTACTACTTCATAAACTAGATGATGAAGGCCACGATCATCGGTGCTTCCAATATACATTGCAGGATTTTGTTTTACAGCTGCAAGGCCTTCTAATACTCTAATAGAATCTGTATCATAACTTCCATTCTGAGCTTTCTTTTCTTCTGCCATTTCACTCACTTCTTGTCTTTATTATTTACACTAATCTAGGTAATTTTTTTCATAAGGATTTGGTATCCCATCACCATGACTTTCTTATACCCTCACTCATATGGAGTATATACTAATAAACATTGCTATAAAAAACATGGTTTATAACCATGTTTTTTGATATTTAAAAAATATTAAAAGGATAACTGTGATTTACAATTAAAGCTTTTGGGGAGAAAAAAACATGGAAAAAACAAGACTTTATAGAATTTTAATTGTAAGTGTATTGCTATTATTATTGCCTTTAGTTGGTTTTACAGCAAGTGCTGGGCAGGCTGATGATTATGCACCAATTCTTTATTTTGAAGGTGAAGAGACCCTTTATCCAGTGGATGTGACTTATTTTCTAGATAATTCTGTGTTAGACAACCTTACAGTTGATAAAGAAATAATGGGTGGAGGGCAACTCCCATTCTTAGATGCTAATGACAATATTGTGTCTGATTATCAAAACAAGTTTAAAAACAACGACCCTTCCGTTTATCCAACTGTTTACTATTCTATCAACACGTCTAGTGGTAACACTGTTGTGCAGTATTGGATGTTTTACGTTTTCAATCCAGGTGAGCATAACCAGCACGAAGGTGACTGGGAGATGGTGGAAGTTGTAATCCCGAATGCTGGTCAGAAATGGGTTGGTTATAGTCAGCATTATAGTGGTCAGAAAGCTACTTGGGATTTGGTAGAAAAAAATGGAGATCATATCAAAGTGTATGTATCTCGTGGATCACATGCAAATTATCTAAGATCATATTCTGGTAAGCTTGGTATTGCAAGTGATATAGTGGGTGATAATGGTAAAGTTTTGACTCCTGATGGCTACAATCTTGTTGAGCTTGATTCTCAAATATGGCTTAATTATGAGATATTGTGGGGTGAGGTAAATAGCGTAGAAGACTTCTTTATGGGGCAAGCAGGTCCACAGGGTCCAAAATATAGAACGGATATGTCTGGTACTAAAATGTGGGATGGTGTTTCATGGGGTTCAAATTTGATGGATGCAAATAGTAATTTCTTTTTGATAGAATGGTTTTTGTATAACTTTTTAACAATTATACTTCTTATATCTGCTATTTCCCTTTCAATTACAGCATTTAGAATTTATCGAAGACATAAAAAACACGGTCTTGGCCCACGTATAGTATCAATGTTTTACATAGATGGAATTAATCTTCACACGATAGGCAACATATTGTGTTTTGTTGGGATAATAGTTGCGATAGTTGGTCTTTTTGGAACTTGGTATACAGTCTCTGCAGACATAAACATTGATTTATATCCTACTAGCGGACTTACTGAAATCATTACTCTAGATGGAGTTAATGGTATGCAAATTTTCATGCCATCTTTGTATGGACCTGTTCCAATGGGCTCTGTTGTTTTCCCATTTACATTTATTGTTTTGATCGGCTTTATCTTTATGGTTCTTGCAACGATTGGTCTTCCTAATAGTACAAAACTTGGCTTTAAATACATCTTTAAAGGTGTTCGTCTAATCCTGATAATTGTTGTACTTCTTGTTGCCCTAATGCTCATAGGTAATCTTACAGGTTTGAGCTCTCAAGGAGGAACTGGCGAGGGTGATTTTATAACTGGTCTTTTGAGTGAAATAAGCAGCAACCCTGCAGGCGGTACATACTCTGCTGGAGATTTTATACCTGAGTTAAGTGGAGGTATTTCTTTTCAATGGGGTCTGGGATCTGGTGCTATTTATCTTATAATTGGTGGCATTATTCTGCTTGTTTCAGGTTTTCTTGAGTTTTTTGCAAAAAAAGAGTTTTTCAAGCCTAAAAAAACAAAAAAGAATGTAATGACGGCACTCCCTCAAAAACCACAGTCACCAGTTCAAACTGCGAAGACTGCAAAAGAACCTTCTGAAGAAAAACCTAACGACACAAAAGAAAATGTAGAAGAAGTCTGCCCTCATTGCAATTCTAAGATAAAAAAAGATTCTAAATTTTGTACAAATTGTGGTAAGGGGTTATAGATTTTATCAGTAAACTCAATAAGTAAAAAAACATATATCATAATGCGGAGGCTATAACGGAAAAAATGATTGTTAACGCTGACTTACATCTTCATTCTAGATTCTCTGGTGCTACTAGCAACAAAATGAGCATTAAAACCATTAGTCTTGAGGCACCCCGAAAAGGTGTTGATGTTGTTTCAACTGGTGACTGTCTTCATAGTGGTTGGTTAAAAGAAATTCGTCAGTGCGAGGTTGTAGACGAAGGAACTTTTGAGCTTAATGGAACTCGTTTTATACTCGGTGTTGAAATTGAAGCTGAAAAACGTGTTCATCATCTTGTATATTTTCCAAGTGTAAGTGCTCTTTGGGATTTTAAAGAAAGAATAAAAACCAAATCAAAAAACCTTGAAAAAGACGGCCGCCCAAATGTAAAAATGAGTGGCGAAGATCTTGCTCAAATTGCAAAAGATGTAGATGCACTTATTGGACCTGCGCATGCTTTTACTCCATATACTGCGATGTATGCATATTATAATTCGCTTGAGGATTGTTATGGTGACCTTGCAGATTATGTAAGTTTTTTAGAGTTGGGTCTGAGTGCTGATTCTGATTTAGCAGATAAGATAAAAGAACTTCATCGTCTAACATTTCTTACCAATTCTGATTGTCATAGTGCACATCCTGTGCGTCTTGCTAGAGAATTCAATCGTTTTGAAGTAGAAGCTAAAACTTTTCAACAGATAAAAAGAGCAATTCTTAGAATTGATGGATGCAGGCCAGTGCTTAACGTTGGTCTCCCTCCTCAGGAGGGAAAATACCATGAATCTGCATGCAGGAAGTGTCATACTCATTACACACTTGAAGATGCAAAAAGACGTAAATGGAGATGTATGTGTGGTAAAAAAATAAAAATTGGTGTTAAAGATAGAATAAATGAACGATCAAATTTTACAAGACCTATCCATCCAGGTCATAGGCCTAAATATATTCATCTAATTCCACTTGCAGAGATTATTACAAAGGCTGTTGGTCAGAGAAATCCTTTTACACAAACTGTTACAAAGAGATGGAATGAGCTTGTTGATGCATTTGGTAGTGAGATTAATGTGCTCATTGATGTCGACATTGGTGATATTTCAAGGGTTACTGCACCAGCGATTACTGAAGCTATACAAGCTTTTAGAGAGGGAAATATATTAATTCATCCTGGTGGTGGTGGAGAATATGGAAAAATTGAACTACCTCAAACTGAAGGGAGTCTTGAAATGCCTCTTGGAACAGCAAATACTCAAAGCAGTTTGGTAGATTTTTGAGGTGTTGTCTTTTTGGATTATAAAAAAGCTATAGTTGAAATAAAAAGCATTATTTCAAATTCAGAAAATATTTTAGATGGTGTTGTAAGTTTTTTGTGTGATAATTTTGATAGTTACAGCTGGGTTGGAATCTATGTTGTAGAAGGTAATGATTTACTTCTTGGGTCCTGGAAAGGACCAAATGCAACAGAACATACAAGGATTCCAATCGGACGTGGTGTTTGTGGATCAGCTGCAGAATCTGGTAAAACTGAAGTTGTAGATGATGTACATTCAGATGATCGATATCTTTCTTGTTTTGTGTCAACTAAATCTGAGATAGTCGTACCGATTAAAAAAGACGGAAGAATCTTGGGAGAAATTGATATTGATTCAGACAGGTCTGCTGCTTTCACAGATG
>CAZQXW010000035.1:0-19952 GCA_964597365.1 uncultured Thermoplasmatales archaeon
CAGGAACACCTGGATTTGAACTATTGACACTAATTGCAGCAATTGGTGTAGCGTTCATACTCCTAAGACGCAGACGACACTAAGGGAGACACACTCCCTCAAATCTTTTTTTTAAATTTTTTTATTTTATTTTTTGTAATTTTTTGATAAAACCTTTTTAAGTTGTTTATTATAACCTGTTTTTATCTTAAAGGTGAATGCTTTGAAAGTAACAGTTATACTTCCGACCATCAATGAAGAGCAAGGCGTTGGTAAAACAATTGACTCTATAAACCGTGATTATTTTAAGAAGAAAAACTGGGAACTAGAAATCATGATTGTGGATGGTGATTCAAAGGATAAAACCCAGGAGATTGCAAAAAGTAAAGGTGCAAAGGTTGTTGTTGAAAAAAGAAAAGGTTATGGTCGTGCTTATAAAACAGGTATGCCAAAGGCAACAGGAGATATACTTGTCACAGGTGATGCCGATGCAACATATCCTTTTGAGCGGATACATACATATGTTCAACAATTGATAGATGAGGATCTTGATTTTATAACAACCGATAGGTTTGCAGAGCTTAAACATGGCTCTATGAGCGTTAAACACTATTTTGGAAACTCTATTCTTGCATATACTCTTAAAATACTTTATTTTGCAAATATTAGGGATTCGCAATCTGGTATGTGGATTTTTAAAAAATCAGCTCTTGAAAAAATAAAACCTCTCGAGGAATTTGATGATGGTATGCCTTTTTCAGAAGAAATAAAAATTGAAATGTTCAAATCAAAGAAAGTTAAGGCAAAGGAAATACCCTCTGCTCTTTATGCCAGGGTGGGTGATATTAAACTTGAGAGTTTTAGTGATGGCTGGCGGAATCTAAAATTCTTGATATTCAATAGAGTAAAATAAATATTTTAATTTTTTAACATTAAACCTTAACTTGTGTTTTCCTTAGATTTTTTGTAAAAAATCATAGTATTTTTTTGATTTCTTTTTGCAGTATTTCAGATATTATTTTCCCATCTGCCTTACCGCGTAGCTCTTTCATTATTATACCCATAAGTGGTCCTACTGAAGAAAGGCCTTTTTGTTTTACAAAATCAATTCTTTCTTTTACTATTTTTTTTGCAAGGGCCTCTATTTCTTTTGTATCTGTTTTTTCAAGACCTAGATTTTGTATTGCGTTTTTTACTGTTTTATCAGAATTCTTATGTAAATAACGCAGTATGTCAGGTATCGCTTCTTTTGAGTAAACATCTTTAGAAAGCTCTGAGAAGACATCTAAGAGTATTTCATCGGTTATAAAGGAAATGTCTATGTTTTCTTTTTCAAGCTCAGAAAACGTGTTTAAATAGGTTCTAATGACTTCATTTTTGAGGTTTGGATACTGTTTTACGAGTTTTTCAAAATCATCTTCGTATCCACTTGAAAGAATCTGTTTTGTTTGTTCATCATTTATTTTATATTCTTTTACGAACCTCTCATGTTTTTTATCAGGCATTTCTGGAAGATTGTTCTGTATAGATTTTATCTTGTCTTTCGTTATTTTCACAGGTTTTACATCTGTTTCTGGATACATCCTTGCAGCACCAGGCATAGGTCGCATGTATTCTGTAGTATCGTCAGGAAGAGCTCTTCTGACTTCTTGCATGACTCCTTCAAAAGAAGTCTTTGCCCTGTTTATTACTGCTTCAAGAGCTGTATCTACTGTTTTTTCTGGCCCTATTGCTATTACGAAAGCATCGTCTTTTTTTGTGTCAAAGATTTTTTCCAGTTCGTTTACTTGTGTATCTGTAAAGCCATATCCTGGAAATTCGTCACTATGTATGATTCCTCCCAGCCCTGATGCAATCCGGGCATGGACTGCAAATTCTTTGCCGAGTCTTGTTTCTTTTTGTTTTAACAAACCTTTGAATCCTGGTAGTTTTAATCCTTTAGCACAGTTTTGATTTTTTAGAAGTTTTTTTATTATATCTGAGTCAACATCTTTTAAAAAACTGGTTATATCAATTATCTTTATGTTATCTAATTCTTTTTTATCAGATCTATTCTTTAATATTTGTTTTATCTCATTTAGGCCCTTTTGCCTTAATACTTCTTTTTCTGCGACTCTTGTAATTGAGCTTAGGGATTGTATACCTTTCAGCTCAACACGGTTTCCTTCTGAAATAGATATATTTAGATCCTGTCTTATTGTTCCAAGTCCTTTTTTGACTTTTCCTGTTGCTCTAAGCATCATTCCAATTTTCTGTGCAACTTCTCTTGCATGCTCTGGGTTTTTTATATCTGGGTCTGTTGCAATCTCGATTAAAGGTATTCCCAGCCTGTCAAGCCCGTAGTTTACCAGTTTTCCTTTTTCTTCAAGCTTTCTTGCAGAGTCTTCTTCTAAAGCAATTGTCTGTATTCCTACATCATCAAGTTTTCCATCTATTGATATAAGCCCTGTTCTTTGAAAACCACTTGTGTTACTTCCATCTATTACGATTTTCCTCATGAAATGTATTTCATCTACGATATAGCATTTTGTAAGAACCGCCATTGTAAGACAGAGGTCGACTGCTTCAGAGTTTGCAGAATGGGGCGGTTCTTCATCTGCTTCTACAAGACACGTTGATTTGTCACTTGCAGTATACAAGAAAAACCTATGTTTTTTCGCCTCTGCAAGAGCAGCACGGTCTACATCCCCCATTTCACTTTGTGTTGGGCGTAAGAATCTTTTAAAAGAATAGTCAATATCTTCAGTGATTTTTGACTGGCAGTTACAAAATAATTTATGTGTATCTAGTTGTTGATGAATCTCAAGTCCTGCTTTAAAACCTATTTTTTTGTAATCCATAACTATCTGTTGGGTAAATAAAGAAGGTTTATTAGAGTTACCCCACAACGTATGTCTCACCGGTTAGTTTTTTGCCTTTAAACCTATCTGGATTAAGACTTTCAAGAACTTTGCTTGTTTTTCCTTCCGATATATAATCTGATAAAAGCTTTGCAACCATGGGTGATAGCATAAATCCATGGCCTGAAAAACCGTGGCAGTGGATAAATCCTTTAACTTGGCTTGTCTCACCAAGAATCGGCCGTGAATCCGGGGTTACATCGTAAAATCCGGTCCAATGACGAAGCATGTTTACATGTTTTAGTGAGGGTGCGTAACGAGTAAGTGTTTTGCTCATATGATTGAGGAAAGAAAACGTTGGCATTGTCTTAAAACCTGGTTTTTGCTCAGGTATGGGGATTCCGCCTACAATTTGCCCTTCTTCTTGTTGGCTGAAGTAAATACCATCTTTAAATGATATTATCATTGCTTCAAAAAGGGGCTTTATTCTCTCTGTTGCCATTATTTCTTTTCTAAGAGGCACGTTGGGTATTTTTACACCAATCATTTCTGCAATTTCTTTTGACCATACACCAGCTGCGTTTACTACAAAATCGGCTTTTATAGAGCCTTTTGTGGTTTGTACTTCTTTTACTTGATTCTTTTCTGTTTTAATGTCTGTTACTTCTGTGTGTGTAAAGATTTCCGCTCCATTTTTTTTGGCAGCATTTGCATATGCAAAGGTTGTTTTGAAAGGATTTGCATGTCCATCTGTTTTACAGAAAGTCGCACCGACGACATTCATTCCTTTCACATCTAAAATATTTGCAATATTGTTAATTTGCTTTGGAGAAAGAATGTCTACTTTTATTCCCAAGCTTTTTTGCATTTCAACGTTTTTTTCGGCTTGTTTCATCTCTTTTTCATCATGAACTGCTATAAGATAGCCACCCTGCCTAAGCTCGATGTCATAATCTAGTGTTTTACTTAGTTTTTCAAAAATATCTACACTTTTTTTTGCAAGCTCAGCATTTTCTTTTGTTGACCATTGTTGTCTGATTCCAGCGCCACAGCAACCAGTGGCACCTGATGATAAGTATTTTTTTTCAAATAAGCAGACCTTCATACCTTTTTTTGCAAGAGTGTATGCTAGACTGCAGCCTGTAACACCGCCGCCAATTATTACAACATCTGTTTTACTTTTCATTTTCATCACTTGCAAGACTGCCTAGTGGTACAGGAACTATTGGGGGTCTAGATGTATGAAGGCTTTTTTTAGGTATTTTTTTGCCTGTTTTTCTCTCAAGGATCTTCATTACTATCTGAATGCAGACTCTCCCTTGGCATGGCCCCATTCCTATACGAAGTTTTTTTCTTAGTTCTTGTAAATCAGTGTATCCTTCATCTATTGCATGCTCAACTTCTTCGAGTGTTAAATCCTCGCATCTGCATACAATAGTTTTTTTCTTTTTATTCATCTATTCTACCCTTATGTTTCTAACCTTGTTCCAAAGGTTTTTTTCAACTTCGACTGTTATAATCATGGTTTTGCCCTTTTTTATAACTTTTTTTACAGTTGCATCTGATATTATTTCTCCCTTCCTATTAAGTGCTTTTACCTTGTCTTCTTTTTCAGGTGCTGGTAAGAACTCATATGGAAGTGATATCAGTGCTTTTTCATCTTTTATTTTTATCACAAAAATTGCAAGACCAGGGCATACTCCTACGCATTTGCCGCATGCTATACATTTATCATAATCTACTTTTGGTGGGGCGTTGATGTCTTTCATAGATATTGCGCCCACAGGACAACTATCAACACATGGGTTGCAGGGTATTTCTTGAACGCATTCTATTACTGCTACTCCTTTTTTTAATTGTTCATCTGTTGGAAGTAATAGTTCTTTTGTGCTCAAAACACCATCTTTTTCGTAGTTTTTCATTTTTTCTCCTTGTAAAGCTTCTTTATTTTTTCTTTTGCATCTCTTGGTTTTTTACCAAATGGTCCTGCTCTTAGTCTTTCTAGCTCTGATATGAACTCTTTTTTAAGTTTTTCAGCATCTTTGTCGTTTCCTGTAAGTATTGCTGCTGAAACACCTGATATTTTTCCTTCAATCATAGCAGTACTTGCTTCTTCTATACCTGATGAATCTCCTGCTACAAATACTCCTTTTTTTGCAGTCATCATTGAATCATCATGTAGTGCTACGTAGCCTCCTGCTTCAGGTATGAATTCCATTTCTACACCTGCTTGTGAAAGAAGTCTTGTACTGGGCGTAAGTCCTACTGCAAGGCATACTGTATCGCATTTGACTTTTTCTTCAGAGCCTTTTATTGGCTGCCAGTTTTTGTCAAGTTTTACAACAATTGCCCCTTCTACTTTGTCTTTTCCATATACTTCTTTTATTGAGTGTGATGTGTATATTGGAACGCCGCATCGTCTCAGTTTTGCAGCATGAACATGGTATCCACCGATATATGGTGCTGCTTCTACTACTCTGTTGACTTGTATTCCTGCTTGCAGTAGTTGATATGATACAATCAGCCCTACGTTTCCAGCTCCTATCATTAGGACTTTATCCCCAGGTTTTACACCGTATACATTCATTAGTGTTTGAACGGCACCCGCTCCATATACTCCAGGTAAATCATTTCCTGGAAATAGCAGCATGTTCTCCATTGCACCTACTGCAAAGATAACTGTTTTGCAGTTTATTTCAAATAATAAATTATCGTAATCTTCTCTTTTTATCATTGCAAACTTATGAGTTTTTTTATCAGATTCATAGTAGCCAATCACGGTTGAGTTGAGCATTAGTTGTACTTTTCCTTCTTTTTCAAATTCTCCTAGTTGTTTTTTCAGATCCTTTGCAATGTTTATTCCACGGGTTCCTGCTTTTTCATGTTTTGAACCAAAAAACTTGTGGGTTTGTTTTACAAGTTGCCCTCCGACTTTTAAGTTCTCATCTACTAGTATTACACTTGCTCCCTGTTTTGCTGCTTCTATGCTGGCACATAGTCCTGCAGGTCCTGCACCTACTACTAAAACATCTGTATTTATTTTTTCTTTAGGTTTTTCTTTAAAACTAGCGCTTGGCAGGTCTGCAAATTTATCCTGCATTTTGACATGAACATCTTTTTTTAAAGGAGCAATACAGGTTCTAACATTAGGAACATCATTTACTCTCATAAGGCAAGATGAGCATTTTCCTATCCCACAGAAAAAACCACGAGGGTTGTCATATTTTAGACTTCTTGTAAGTGTTTTTATCTTGTTTGCATGGAGTGCTGATGCAATTGTGTCGCTGCTGTATCCTGATAGTTTCTTGTTATCTAGATAAAAATGTATTTTTTTACCGAATTCAAAGTCAATTATTGGATGTTTTTTTATTCTCAGAAGGACTTCCCCAGCCTAGAATAAAGAATCTGTATAAAAATTATTACGATAAAAAGGAAGATTTTTTATTTTATTTGGACGTCTTTGAAGTTGTGATGTCGCTGGGCAATACTTCGAATTACTTCTATGTTTCTACCGCCTTTGCCTATTATTTTGCTTTTATCACTTGTTTCTACCTGTATTTTTGCAACTGGTTTTTCTTTGTCTCCCTCTAAAGATATTTCTTTTACTTTGTAAGGCTTGCATAGATTTTTTATAAATTTTTCTTTATCTGGACTGTATTCAACAAACTTAATTGTTTTTTTAAACATGTTTCTAAGTTTTTCGATATTCTTTGCTTTTGGCCCTATTGCCATTCCTATTTGTCCCTGTTGGACGATAAAGATAAGTTTATCATCATCTGTTATTACACAATCAATAATCGCGGCATGAGTAATTTTGCTGGCCATATTGATATACTGCATGTTTTCGTTTGAAAGCATTATGTCTGTCATGTATAAAACCAATTATTTATTTTCTTACAAGATTTAAGATATTGCTGCCGCCGTCTTCGAGTACTGCAAAAACAGATACTGCAAATGATTTACCACATGTATATCCAAGGTCTATTGAATTGGATTTTGAGCTGTAAACAGGTATGTTTTTCTTTTTTGCAAGAGTGTTTATTTCTTCTGAGAAAGGACAATTTTTTGAAAGTATTACTATCTTTGCTTCTCCTTTGTCAAGTGCCTGTTTTGTTTCTTTATTTCCAATTTTTACTTTACCTTTTTTAACAGTGGTTTTTAAGACCTTTTCTACATCAACCATTGCTTATTTCCCCTTCTTTTTTTTCTTTGCTTTCATTATAAGTTCTACAGCACCAGTTCCAAGGTTTACTGGTTGTCCTACTATAATGTTTTCTGCAACTCCGCCCAGGTCATCTCTTTCACCGCGTTGAGCTGCGTCAAGAAGATGACTTACTGTAATTTCAAATGCTGCACGTGATAAGACTGATTCTTTTTCTTTTGATACACCATGACGACCTATTGCTCTTATGTTACCATTTGCTGTCATTACATCTGATACGAGCATTATATGGCGTTTATCAACGTTTAAACCCTGTTCAGATAGTGTGTTGTGTGCCTCTTGAATTATCATGTTTCTTGCAGCCTCAATACCAAGGACTCTTCCTACTGCTTGTATGTCGTTTGTTGAGGTTCTATAAGGATCTACCCCTTCTACTTCGAGGACTTTTTCAAGATTGCTTCCTTCACTATAAATAACGTATCCTTCGTTCGGCTCTTTTCTAATAATTATACGCTTTATCCCATCTATTCCTTTGACTTTAAGCCCTTTTAAGGTTTCTACTACATCTAAAAGCTTTTTGTAGCTTGGGTCATCAAGTGTTACTTTTATTTTGTCTTTTTCCAGTTTTGCATCGATTTTTCTTATTTTCTGTACTCTCTCTGCTAACTCTTCAATTGTTATGTTTTTGTCTTCCATAGTGCTTTTGTTTGGCTTTATGTTTATTACTAGATTTGTAAGATCTGCTTCTATATCAGCAGTACTGTTTAGTCTTGTTATTTCAATCTTGTTTGCTACTTGTTTTGCAAGCTTTGAGTTAAGTTTGTATTCGTCACGCAAGTAAATGTTCATCATAGGTGTAGAAGGTGTACTTCTTGCGTCGACTATCTCTATTAAACGTGGAAGACCTAGTGTAACATTAATTTCTGCAACACCTGCGTAGTGAAATGTTCTCATTGTCATCTGTGTACCAGGCTCACCTATACTTTGTGCTCCTACTATTCCGCATGCTTCTGCGTTGTCAATTAGGTTTTTCTCGTAATGCTCAAAGGTGGTGTTTACTATTTTTTCAAGCTTTGATTCAAGGCTTTTATCATTTGATACGTTTTCTATTATTTCGTCCACAATTGAAATAGGTAAAATGTGGTCTTTTAGTATCTTTTGGATTTTCTCTCTTAGCTTTTTGCTTTCAGCTGATTCTGCTGTTTTTTCTTTTGGAGGGGCAACTACTGTTGTTAATTCTTCTTTTTTGGCTTTTTTCTTAGTTTTCTTCTTCTTTGGTTTTGCAGTTGTTTTAGCCTTTGATTTTTTTGGTGTTTTTTTGTTTTTCACTGTCTTTTTTGTAGTTGTAGTTTTTTTCAC
This sequence comes from uncultured Thermoplasmatales archaeon, assembly GCA_964597365.1. GTDB lineage: Archaea > Thermoplasmatota > E2 > DHVEG-1 > DHVEG-1 > CAZKUB01. The sequence goes on from CAZQXW010000035.1 coordinate 8,341, forward strand.
CGTTTTCTTTGTTTTCTCTTCGGCTTTATCTATTTTCTTAGTTTTCTTCTTTGTTTCCTTTTTATCTTTTGTCTTAGAAGATGACTTTTTTGCTGCTGCCATTAAATCCCCTCTTTAACATCTTTTATTATTCGTTCCATATCAACTGCTTTTCCGTTTATGCTTCTTGTTGGATCTACTCCATCTTCACCGTATGTAAATTGTATGATTTGACCACCTGCTTGTCTTACTGTACCATCATTTTCAACTTTTACATCTTCAAGAGCGTTTATGAGACGTCTCTGCATATAACCTGATCTGCTGGTTCTAACTGCAGTATCGACAAGACCTTCACGACCTCCCATACTATGGAAGAAATACTCAGTTGGTGTAAGACCTGTCTTGTAACTGCTTGCAACAAAACCTTTAGCACTTGCACCAAGGTCTCCTTTTTTGAAATGAGGTAGTGTTCTGTACTGGTATCCTCTGTGAATACGCTCTCCTCTAACTGCCTGTTGTCCTACGCAACCACTCATCTGAGAAAGGTTAAGCATTGAACCACGAGCACCTGATTTTGCCATAATAACTGCACTGTTGTTAAGACCAAGGTGTCTTCCTGCAATTTCTCCTGCCATATCACGAGCTTTTCCTGTAACTCTCATTATTTCCATTTCAAGTGTTTCTTCTATGCTTCTACCAGGCAGGCTTTCTAATTCACCTTTTTCATAGGCTTTTACTAACCCTCTGATTTTCTTCATTGCTTTGTTGAGTCCTTCTTCAATTTGTCTTTTTGCCTCATCTGGTATATCTTCGTCATCTATTGCTGTGGTAAAACCAAATAGTGTTATTCCTGCAACAGCCATACGTGTTACATTGTCGATGAATGCTCTTCCTGCATCCATTCCATGGTCACGGATAATTCTGTCAAGGATTCTTCCCTTAAATGCACCAATGCTGTTCTCATCGACTGTACCTTGCAAGAGTTTTCCTTTCTTGATTATCACATAAGAATCATGTGGGCAGTCCGGAGCTGTGCATTTTTCGCAATTAAGACATGTTTTTGATTTGTATTCAAGATTTAAATCGTCAGGTAGAAGAGCACTGAATATTTCTTTGCCTGAAACGTATTTATTTCCGTTTTCATCTTTTTCTTCTTTGACTTTGCCATTGTATCCCCATGCAGCAAGAATATGCGATGCATAATCAGGTGATACTTTTCTGTTTTTATGTGTCAATAGAAAACTTCCTGAGATGTGATCATGAATTCCGCCAATAATTGCTCCTCCGAAACGAGGTGAAAGAATGTTTTCTTGAACCTTCATTAGTATTTCTGCTTCTGCTTGGGCTTCTTCACCTTGTATAAGATGAAGGTTCATCTCATCGCCATCAAAATCAGCATTGTATGGTGGACATACACATAAGTTAAACCTAAATGTCTTGTTAGGTACTACTTTTACACGATGAGCCATCATACTCATACGATGCAGTGATGGCTGACGGTTAAATAGAGTAATATCTCCTTCCATTAGCTGTCTTTCCATTTTGTCTCCAGGAGCGAGTTTTTCTGCGACATCTTCTGCGTTTCTCTCTGTAATCTTCATACGTTGTTTAAGCCCATCGTTGTCACGAACTACATAATTTACACTTGGCTGATAATCATCAGAATTGTTGTCTATGACATCTTTTTTCATTCGTATAAGGTTTTTACACCATTCTAAGTTATGGGCTGTAACTTTTACAGGAACTGTGAGTTCCTTTGCTATTTCGATAGGGACTCCAATTTCGTTAATACTTAGATTTGGGTCTGGTGAAATAACAGTACGAGCAGAAAAGTTAACACGTTTTCCAGATAGATTACTTCTGAAACGCCCTTCTTTTCCTTTAAGACGTTGTGCAAGTGTTTTAAGTGGTCGCCCTGATCTGTGACGTGCGGGTGGTATACCACTTGTCTGGTTGTCTAAATAAGTTGTAATGTGATACTGAAGTAATTCCCATAAATCTTCTACAATAAGCTGTGGTGCTCCTGCATCACGGTTTTCCTGCAGACGCTGATTTATACGTATAACATCTACAAGCTTGTGTGTAAGATCATCTTCTGAGCGCTCTCCTGACTCAAGTGTAACACTTGGTCTCACAGTTACTGGTGGTACTGGAAGGACGGTTAATACCATCCACTCAGGACGAGCAGTTTTTTTGTTTATTTTCAAAAGTGGTAAATCCTCATTTGGTATCTTTTCAAGCCATTCACGTACCTCTGAAGGAGTAAGTTTTTTACCATTTTCGCGAAGACTAGTTGGTTTGTCAAGCTCTATTTTTCCAACTTCACGTCCACAGTGGGGACATTTGTCGGCTTTTCTGCAAACTTTGATTATCTGTTTTAAAAGATATTTATTGTCTCTTCCCTCTATTTTGTATCTTTCAAGCTCTTCCATATATTCTTCTTTTTCTTTTGCGGTAAGCATTATTTTTCCGCAGTCTCTGCAGGTAGAACGAAGACAATCACGTATTGTTTTTACAAGGCCAACATGAATCACAGGCATTGCAAGATCGATATGACCAAAATGACCTGGACATTTGTCTTTTCCTACACGAAGGCCACAGGTTTTACAACGTAGACCTGGCTCTATTACCCCAAGACGTGGGTCCATAAGACCCATAGGAATTGGAAAACCATCATCGTCATATGTATCTGCAGTAATCACCTTTGTAGCACTCATTCTTCGAATTTCGTTTGGTGATAATAGTGAGAAATCAATGGCCCCTATTTTTTTGGTTATACTTCTAACTCTTTCCATTTTTTATCACCTCACACCAAAGACTCCAGCCTAATTCTAGGCGCAATTGAAAGGGATTTCAGTTCATCAATCAAAAGTTTAAATGCATAGCTCATCTCAATTGGGTAAACCTCTGCTTTATCTCCGCACACGCTGCATCTTAGAGAGCCATGCCTATCCTGTATTGCCACATGACCGCATACGTTACATACATATTTGATTGTCAAATCAGATTCATCAAGAAGCCTGTCTTTTATGACCATAGATGCTCCATGGCCAATAAGGCAGTCTCTTTCCATTTCACCAAATCTTAGACCTCCTTCACGAGCACGTCCTTCTGTTGGCTGACGTGTAAGGATCTGTACGGGTCCTCTACTTCTTGCATGTATTTTACCTGCTACCATGTGATGTAGTTTCTGATAATAGATACATCCAACAAAAATATCACATTCAAGCGGCTTTCCTGTTTCACCATTGTATAATACTTCTTTACCATTATGTTTAAAACCATTTTCAACTAGAAGTCGTCTAAGATCTCCTTCTTTTTCCCCACCAAATGCTGTACCATCTACTATACGTCCTTCAAGCGATCCTACTTTTCCACCTATCATCTCTAAAACGTGACCTACAGTCATACGTGATGGAATTGCGTGTGGGTTTATTACTAAATCAGGGCTCATACCATGCTCATTAAATGGCATGTTCTCCTGAGGAACAAGAATTCCTACAACTCCTTTCTGACCGTGTTTACTTGCAAACTTGTCTCCAAGCTCAGGTATTCTTTCCTCACGAACTTTTATCTTTACCATACGTGAGCCGTTAACGGACTCAGAAAGCATTACTTTGTCAACTGTTCCGCCCTCACCATGTTGTACTGTCACTGATGTTTCACGACGTTTCTGTGGTGTTAAAAAATCAGTAGGTTCTTCTAGAAAACGAGGCGGTGAAGTCTTTCCTATCAAAACATCTGCACCTCTTACCTCACACTCTGGTGATATAAGTCCATCTTCCCCAAGATTTACATATGCTTCTTCTGATCTTACTCCTCTGCATTCAGGATTTGGCACTTCAAAGTGGTCCTCCTGTCCACCAGGATAACGTTTTTCTTCACTGCTGTATGTTCTAAAGAAGTGACTTCTTGCCATTCCACGCTCGACACTTGCTTTGCTCATAACAAGTGCATCTTCCATGTTGTATCCTTTGTATGATGCAACAGCTACAACAAAGTTTTGCCCTGCTGGTCTTTCTGCAAATTTAATGTATTTTACAGGATGAGTTTGTACGAGCTGTTGCTGTGGATAATGCATTAAGTGGCCACGGGTATCTGGTCTAATTCTATAGTTTGCTGCTCCAAAACCAAGACTTTGTTTACCCATACCTGCACCCATAGTGATACGTGGTGAAGAATTGTGTTCAGGATAAGGTACAAGTGAACTTCCTATTCCAAGTATGCACATTGGATCCATTTCCATATGTGTATGATCTTCGGTTATGTTTTCCTCTTTTAGTGCAATAAGTGTGTTTTCTTCCTCTTCTGCATCAATGTATTCTATTATGCCTTCGTTTATCAAATCAATCCAGCGTTTTTTACCTGTTTTAAGATCATCAAGATATTTTTTGTTTAAAAGCAGTTTTCCATTTTCAGCAATTGCCAAAGGTCTTCTAAGCCTTCCACAATCACAGTTTACAATAACATCATTTGCATCTTCTAAAAATGCAACATTTACTTCGTTGTTCAAAAGACCTTTTCGTCTTCTCTCACGAAGTTTTTTTACAAGCTCTTTTCCATCTGAATGCATTCCAATTAGGTCTCCATTTAGATAGACGCGTGTGCCTGTGGATTTTTTAGTAATTTCACGTATTCCTAAGTCTTTTAGAATGTTTTCAACTTCTTTTTCTGGAAAACCTTCTGAAATTTCAACGGCAAGTGCTAGATTTTTGACTAGGCCACAATTTGGCCCTTCTGGTGTTTCATTTGGACAGAGTCTTCCCCATTGAGTTGAGTGTAAATCACGTGCTTCAAAGTGTGGTTGTGAACGAGTAAGTGGAGATGTTACACGGCGTAAGTGAGAAAGTACTGCAAGATTGCTTGTTCTGTCTAAAAGCTGTGAGATACCTGCACGTCCTCCAACCCAGTTACCGGTTGCAAGGGCATGATGTATACGCTGGCTTAAGACATCTGATCGTAGACTTGAGCTGATTTTGATTTCTTTTCCTTTTGCATGTATGCGCTCAATTTGATATTTTAAATCCTTGCAAAGAGCGGTAAATGCAACACGGAAAAGATCTTCCATCAAGTCTCCTGCAAGTTTGAGACGTTTGTTTGCATAGTGGTCTTTGTCATCTGGTTCACGTTTTCCAAGTGCGAGTTCTAGTACGGCCATTCCCATACGTGCCATAAAAATTGCTTTTGTAAGTCTGTCAGTTGGTTCATTTCCAAGATGTGGTAGTAGGTTTCTATCCATAAGTGTCTCTACACGTTTTACACGATATTCTTTTGCTTGTCCGCCTGCAAATTTCTTACCAAGATATGCTATTGCTTCATCTTTTGTGGTAATCCCATATTCATTTGCGCATTCTTCGATATTTGCAAGAACGTATGGTTCCATTTTTGGATCAACACTTATTACATCAACTATCTCTTCATCACTCTCCATTCCAAGAGCACGAAGTAGTATCATAAGTGGTATCTGACCATATGTTGTTGGAAGAGATACCATTAACATGCCATCTTTTTTCTTTTCAACAACAGTAAGTGCTCTGTATCCTTCTTTTTGTGAGAATACTTTTGCAACTTCTATATCGCGACCATACCTGCTACTTGTCTCAACAAGTACTCGGTTCGGTGCAAGATCTTCAACAGTAATTAAAACACGTTCTGTACCGTTGCTTATAAAATATCCACCTGGGTCAAGTGGATCTTCCTGAAGTTTTTGTAATTCTTTTTTGTATTCCTCGTGGTTTATCTCGTGACTTTTTTTATCCTCAATTGTTTGTTTTGCAAGGTTGCATGCTCTTGATTTTATCATTATTGGGAGTTCACCGATTCTAACTTCCTCAGGATCATACTCTACGTCATCTTTGACTGGTATAAACTCTAGAGTTAGTGGTGCTTCGTATGTTAAATCACGCAATCGTGCTTCCATAGGAGTTAGCGGTCTTACAGTTCCATCTGCTTCTTTAACCTCAGGTTTTCCTACTCTGACTTTACCAAATTTTATTTTGTATCCTTCTATCTCAGGATAGATAAAACCTTTTACCATTTCTTCTTCTTGACCTATGGTCGTACTATCTACAATGCTTTGTAATCTTCTTTCTAGAAAATCATTGTAGGATGCAATCTGGTGGTTTACAATACTTCGCTCTCTATAAAAAGAGTCAACAATGTCCCTCATATATTAATTACCCCATTCTAATATCAATTCTATATTACTATTAGCTGCTTTCAACAACAAATCTATACGCCACTGCCTCTTTGGCTGTGTGGCTTTTTCTGGTTATTTTTATTACTTGCCCCGGCTTTGCCCCAATAGAAAGTGAAACAGGATCTGTATCTAGTATCTTTGGCAGTTGATCAGGTGTAGTGTTAAAATTTTTCATCATTTTTTCTTTTTCTTCATCTGATAGCACTTCATGATATGGAACTAGTTCATGACCCATTATCTCAAATTGCTGTTTTACTTCTTTTGGCATGATTCAATATTTCCTCCTAGTGGGATATTGGTTTGCTTATTTAGCGGGCCTGAAGGGATTCGAACCCTTGGCCACCTGGTTAAAAGCCAGATGCTCTACCTAGCTGAGCTACAGGCCCAATGAAAATTAGGCCGGGACTCCTTTTGACTTAACTGCTTTTAATATATTACACTCTAACCAGGATTAAGTGTGAAATAGCCTACCCCTATAATACTTCCTATATATATAATTTATGTCAATTTAATTATATAGAAATCAAGGAGAAAAGCTAATTATTTTAAAGACTTGAGCACTAGTTGATCCTTATGCTTTTTGAATGTTATTTCGTAGTCTTCAAATATTGGATGCCTTCCGAGTAGTACAGGTATATCATCTCTTGCGGAAACATGAATTTGAATATTTTTATATGTAACAGATCGCTCAGCGCTTCCTATCATCATGTTAAGGTTTGCTTTAAACAAGGAGGTGGTTCCGCCTGCGGTATCTACATCGCCTGCTTTTTTGAGTTTAAGCTTAAGATAACGGGCTATGGGCATTGGTATGACAATGAAATCTCCACCAGAGTCTAGTAATGCATCTATAAATGGAGTATCTGTTCCATCGTAATCAAATTTAACTGGTACAACAGGATATTTTTGATATTCGAATATAAAGTCTGGCTCGGTCATAATTTTGTCTGTAATTGCATAACCCCAATTAATACTTTTGTTGAAAAAATTGTTTTTTAAAAATCTCTTAAATTTCCTTCTATTACTTTTGATATTCTAATATTTTGTTGTGAAAATCTCTCGGAAGGAAATTTTTCCTCTGCTATTTTGAGTATGTCTTCAACATTTGCGCTGTGATCTACTATTTCATCATTGAACAGTAAAAGCCATTCGCCTGAGAAATTTTTGTAAATATCGTCTTTTTTCATCAGTTACCATTTACATATTATCAGTATTTAAAACTTATGTTCATTTGTTACGTTTTCAGGCATTTTTTGATACGTATCTTCAAAAATTCAACAAAAACTGTAGAAAATTATTTATACTAGGTCATACAAACTATATTACAGATTCTTAACAAAAGACAATGCAAGAAGAGGTTTAAAATTATGAATATTATAACACTAGACGACTTATCTAGAGCAATAGCGAATAGAGTTGGAATAGGTATAGACGAAGCAAGAAGAGATGCCGGTTTTGTAATGGATATATTTGGTTTTCAAGACCGCGTAATTGATAACGTTTTAGATCCAGAAGACAGACAATTATTCTATATTCTTGAAGAAGAAGGTATGCTTACAACCGAACGTGAAGAGACAACACTTTATGATGGGCGCGAATGGCGTACGCACTACTGGGTCATTAAAAAAGACATTATACTTAAATTTTCAAGAGATGAAAACAAAAGAACCGGAAGTGTTCTTTCAGATAAACAAACAATAGAAGACATATCTGATGAAGCAATTTATGATGCACTTGATGATCAGATGTGGGTTACTCGTAAGATAGACGAGTAAAATATCTCTTTTTTTATTTTTTCTATTTTTCTTTAAAAAAGTTAATAACTAAGTTTTTGTTTCATATTTTTCACATATTTGGAGGCTAAACAATTATTTGTAGGTGAAAATATGGTAAAAAGAAAGATAATTATAAGCTCAGAGTCAGTAACTGAGGGACATCCGGATAAGATGTGTGATTTGATATCAGATGCTATTTTAGATCAAGCACTTAATCAAGATGAAAATTCAAGAGTAGCAATTGAGACGGGTACAAAGAACGGTGGAGTAATGGTCTTTGGTGAGATGACTACTCAGGCATATATTGATATTCCAAGAACAGTAAGGGCTGCGATAAAAGATATTGGATATACAAAATCTGAATATGGAATAGAAGCAGAGACTTGTTCTGTTTGGGTTCAAATTACAGAGCAAAGCCCAGATATATCTCAAGGAGTATCTGATGGAGAAGGTCTTCATAAAGAGCAAGGAGCTGGAGATCAAGGTATGATGTATGGTTATGCATGTAATGAAACAAAAGAGTACATGCCCCTTCCGATAAGCCTTGCTCATAAGCTTACAAAGAAACTCTCAGAAGTAAGGAAGAAAAATGAAATTCCTTACTTGCGCCCTGATGGTAAATCCCAAGTATCCATTGAGTATGATGAGAAAGGAAAACCAATACGTGCAGATACAATTGTTGTATCAACACAACATGATGGCGGTATTTCTCATAGCAGGATTCAAAAGGATATACTTGCTAAAGTAATCAAACCTGTTTGTAAAAAATGGATAGATGATGATACAATATTTCATGTAAACCCAACGGGTGCTTTTGTACGAGGAGGACCATATGCTGATGCAGGTATCACAGGCCGTAAGATTATAGTTGATACATATGGTGGTATAGGCCGTCATGGTGGTGGTGCTTTTTCAGGAAAAGATCCAACTAAAGTTGATAGAAGTGCTGCATATGCCTGCAGATATATTGCAAAAAACATAGTTGCTGCAAAACTTGCTGATAAATGTGAGATACAACTAGCATATGCTATTGGTGTTGCAGAGCCTGTATCAATAAATATAGACTGCTTTGGAACAAATAAAATACCGGTAGGTAAAATAGAAGAACTTGTTCGTGATCTTTTTCCACTTACGCCTAGTGCGATTCTTCAACATTTAGATCTTAGACGCCCAATCTTTTACAAAACTGCTTCTTACGGCCATTTTGGTCGTGAGGAACCTGATTTTAAATGGGAAAAAACAGATAAAGTAGATTTACTTAGAAAAGAAGCAGGTTTGAAAAAATAAAAAAACCTTATTTTTTCTTTTTTTTGTTTTTCGTTAGTTTAAAGTAATAGAGAGGATATTTTGAGAATTTGTGGTAAGAGGAGAAACAAAGATAAACAAATTTTATGTTGCACTTGCTATCCTAGTTGTAATACTCATAATAGTTGCATTTATTTTTAGCGGTAATCAAATTACTCGTGCTATAATAGAAGATAAATATCTTACTGATGGTTGGGCTGACTTAGGTGTGCCTACTTATGAAGAAGGGTTTTTTGGTCTTGAAAAGCAAGCTAGTATAAAATATGGAATAGAAGACGATACTACAAATTCTACTTTTTTAAGAGTTATTACAATTAAAACTCTTTTTATGATTAGTGAGGAAGAACTTATTGAAAAAACAGAAGAAACAATAATTGAATCTGCTGTTGAGCAAAATATTACTCTTGACCAAACTTCGAGAATAAAAGAGTCTAGAATTTTGGCAAATGGTCATAAAACATTTTATGTTATATATAACGGCTCTAAGATTTCAAATGATGCAAATAAAGAAGTAATTATAATTGGTGAGACCTGGAATTGTGCAAGGTCTGGCACATCGGTTATATGTATTGGATATTCTCAAATAGAAAATAATGACTATTCATCTTTAACAAAAATTCTAGGTGATGCCAGTGGAACTTTTTCAAAAATTTTTAAATCACCTGATTTTGTAAATCAGCAGGGGCTTATTTTTAATGTAAAGTGCCACTAGATTACTCCTGTTATCTTGGCAAGTTTTTTTGCCGCATCCTCTGTAAGACCTGTTTCTCCTAATATTGTATATCTTTCAGGTCTTATTCCATGTGCTTTTATAAGAGCTTCTACTATCTTTTTCTTTGAAACACCCAGTTCTTCAGATGTTGTTGGTGCACCTATTTTTTTGAGAGTGTCTCTTATTTTTTGCCAATCTCCACCATGAAGATACACCATCATTATTGCACCTACACCACATTGCTCCCCATGAAGTGGTTTTTTGTGTCTTCTTCCTTTAAGCATTATGCCCATTCCTAGGTGATCAAGCATATGTGAAAACATGTGTTCTGCACCTGATGCCGGACGTGTGTTTCCTGCAACACTCATGGCAACGCCTGATACTATCATTGCTTTTACAGCAAGCCAGACTGATTCTTCTGAGTCTGGGTGAATGTCCTCTACATTGTCGATTAGCATCTCTGCTGCGGTTTTTGCAAGAACTGCTCCATGTGTACTAAATTCTTCACCTTTTAGTCTGTGTGCAAGCTCCCAATCCATTACAGCTGAAATATTAGATATTGCATCTGCACAGCCTGATGCAAGCATCCTGTATGGTGCTTTTGTGATTACTTTTGTATCTGCAAGAACTGCAAGAGGGGATACTGCTGTTTTTGAAATAGAGCCTTTGCTATGCTTTAAAGATGCACGTGGTGATGCTATCCCGTCATGTGCTGCGGATGTGGGAACACTTACAAAAGGTCGTTCAAGCTCATATGCTGCAAGTTTTGTAATATCTATGATACTTCCTCCACCTACACCTAATAAAAGATCTACTTGGTTTTTATCTGCATATTTTATGACCTGGTTTACTTCTCCTACTGTGGGAGATGATACAATTTTGTCTTTTACTTCGTAACTTGCTTTCTTTAGTACTTTATGTATTTCTTCTCCGGACAGTTTTTTGGTCTTTTTATCTGCAACTATTAATACTTTATCTCCAGTGCTTATTCTTTTGCACAGCTCTGCTATCTGTTGATTTGTGTTGTGTCCAACGATTATTTCTCTTGGAAATACCATTGTTTTTGACTTTGTAAATCGGTACATGTTGAGTTAGGTAAACCATGGTATTAATATATTATTTTTTTGTTTCATGTCACTGAAATATATGAAATTTACAGAATTAATCTGGGAAAATAAGGAGAAATTACTGTTTTATAGCATAATTCTTGCTATCATAATTACTATATCTGGTTTGATTTTATTTCCATCTATATTTTATGATAATTGGATTTGGAAATATTATTGGGGCCCTGTTGTAGCTGACTCAGTTAATTCAGCTCAGGGTACTGCTGCTTTTAATGGTATAAATGCAAGTGAGGGCTATACTATGATATCTGAAATAACTTATGGTATAATACTGATTATTGCTCTCTATTACATTTATAAATTATTGAAACGACTTAATGTTACAATTGATTGGAAATTTGCCTTGGCTCTTATGCCCTATATCATTTTTGGGCCTGTAGGCAGGGTCCTTGAGGATACAGGCTATTTTGGAGAACCGCTTGTATATTGGTTTATATCTCCTTTGATTTATCTATTGATAGCCTTTTTTGCAATATTGTTTATTTTATTGGGATACTATCTTAACAAAAAGCTTGATT
>CAZQXW010000036.1:0-19462 GCA_964597365.1 uncultured Thermoplasmatales archaeon
AAGATTAGATGTAAAGTTTCATTGAAATTGAGTATTTTATAAGTTTAACACTTCTGTCTTCAAAAAAATAAGCAGAAATCATGGGTCTAAAGTGGCTTATGTCCTGCAATCCAACATAAAAATTTTTAATCATCAATATCTGCAGTTACAAACATACTTAAATGTTTTATTTTTGGTTTTTCATATGTTATTGATTTACAATTTCTAGATCTCAACATTTTTTGTAAATCCTTTGTTCCATTTTTCATTTTATCACTAGTCCTATTTTATTTAAATAATTTATCTATGTACTAGACGAATTAAAAGAGTCCAACTAAGTTTTGGTGATTACTTCTCATATCAAGACAAAATTGAATCCAAAAAACTCTATAGCATTATTTTTTATCTTATCATAGAGAGCGATTAGGTAGTATTAATAATTATGCTATTTTGAAAGCAGCTCACTCATAATGATCTTTCTTTCCACCTTGCTTAACTAATATCTCTCCACATTTTTAACCTTTATGTTATTGGATCTCATATGGTTTTCTTTCGGGATTCCAATCAATGTTTAGCCATGGTACAAAAAAATCACCGAATTCAGCTGTTTGAACAAAAATAATTCCTTTTATCGCTTTTGGAAGAATACCAAAAGAATTGTCCCAATAGTTTTCATACCACATGTTTTTCTGAAAATTGTTGTCTGTGAGTAATGAATTGAATTTAGCATGATCTTCATTTGAAATAAAATTATTTTCAGTTATGATGTTGTCATATGAATAAGAAGAAAACAAACCTATTGTATTATTTTCCATTTGATTTTTCTCAACGATGTTTTCATCTGATTCCTCTATGTATATTGCCTTTGAGCAAGCAGAAATTTTGTTATTCTTAACGTTTTGTTCTTCAGACTCAAATAAGTAAATTCCTGAAAGGCATCCTGAAATCTTATTTTTTAAGATTGTATTTTCCATTGAATCATATAATAAAATGCCGCCATGATTAGAGATAATTGTATTATTTGAAAAAATGTTGTTATCTGATTCCTCAATTGTTATTCCATAGCCATTGTTGTTTATTATTGTGTTATTTACGATAATATTATTGTAATTCTCTTGATATAGTCGTATCGCAGTTGACGTACAATTTATAATAAAATTATTTTCAATAATATTTCCAAATGAGTTATACAATGCAATGCCCATATCATTACTGCCGTTGATTATATTTCCAGAGATAGTACAATTATTTGCAACCATGGCAATATTTGCTTCCATCATATTTCCACCATGTGTTATAGTCAAATTTGTAACTTTTACTTCATCTGCATAAATAACTAAAACATCACGTGCACCATTTCCTTTTATTATGGTGGAATTTAATTCTTCGCCTTTTAAGATTAGTTTTTTATCAACAACAATGTTGTATTCTTCATAAACGCCTGATTTTATTAGTATCATGTCTCCGTAGCTTGCATTATCAATCCCTTTTTGGATTGTATCATAATCATCAGGTATTATTATGTCTGCTGTTAAGGATTGGATGTTATTTTTGGTATATTGCTCTTTAGTTGTTTTGACTGTGTTAGCATAGCTTGTTTGAGAACTTAAAACAAATAAGAAAATCAGAAATATTGTTAAAAGTGTTTTACTTTTGTTTTTCATAAATACCTTTTAATAAATATTATGTGGCTCATATATAAAATTATGTCTCTTACATTATTGACTCAATGTTTAGATTGCTTATCGAAATATCCCATACAATTAATGACAGATCTGTTATTATATTTTCATCCAGCACTTGTATAACTTTTCCTACTACTTGGTTATCAAATACATAATCCTCTTCATTCTCTTCACTGTTTGTATAATACTTGGTTGAATATCCTATACCACTTATCCCATTTATCTTGTTACACTCGAGTTCTCCTTCAAAATTAAAATAAAGGATAGTATCTTTTTCATGTACTTCAAAAGAAGGATGACTTGTTTTTTGTATTATTACATATTTTTCTTGATTTGTGGTTATTCCAGAGATTGAATCTGAATCTTTGAAATAAACATATGAATTGGGATTTTCAAATGAATCTAGAAAAGTGTCTATTCCTAATACATTTGTTGTTATCATAAATGGTAGAGAGGCTATACTTACAAAAACGCAGAATTCCATTATCTTCTTAAGGTCTTCTCTCACCTTCTCTCACCTCTTCTATGTTATTTAGTCTCTTGTTAAAGGTTGTCATGGATGTTATTTAAAGATTACCTGTAAAAATAAACAAAATGACAAAAAGTCAAAACCAAAGATAAAGGTAAAAATGTGAAAAACTTTATACACAAAAAAAAGATTCTTAAAGATTGTATTAGTTTTAAAAAATAAGCACTTAGATGATTAGTGAGGGATAACCGATGGCAAAAACAATACTTGTTGTGGATGATGAGGAAGACATAAGAGAAAGTGTCAGGATGATACTTGAGACAAATGGATATAAGGTGGTTACTGCTGAAAATGGAGAAGACTGCCTAAATAAATTACAAGAAGTAACACCCGATCTAATTCTCCTAGACATCATGATGCCAGGTATTCCTGTATCAAAAGTAGTAGAGCAAGTCACAGATATAAAAATTGCATTTATGAGTGTTGTTAGAATTTCTGATGCAAGAAAAAAAGGTCTTACATCACATGACAATGTTGTAGATTTCTTTCAAAAACCATTTAATGTAACCGATCTTATAGATAGAGTAGAGCTAATTTTGTCTGATTGAAGAGTGGAGGGACAAAAAAATCGAAAAACCGGATGGGGAAAAAATAACTCTCAGAAGCATCATTCTTTCAAAAATAAACAGAAAAATAACAATATTATTTTATCTCGTAGGTCTAATTGCTCCAACACTAGCAATATTATTCTTTTATTCTGTTATTACTGACTCTTTTTCAGAAAGTCTGTCGCCTGAAATATCAACTCTTTTAGCACAAATAACAATAACAATGATATTTTTAATCGCAATTCTAACAGGTTTAATTGGGTTTATATTGTCAAAAAATATATCAAGGCCTTTAAAGCAAATGTACAATGCAACAAGTAAGATAGAAAAAGGAGATTTTGACATAAATCTTGATATAAAGACTGGAGATGAAATCGAACAACTTGCAAATGCCTTTAATAGAACTGCTGCAACGCTATCTCGTTTAAATCAAGAAAGAAATGAAATAGATCATGCAAAAACTGAATTTTTAAGTATCACTTCACATGAGTTGAGAAGTCCAATGACCCCTATGAAAGCCCAACTGCAGATGATAGAGGAAGGATATTTTGGAAAACTTAACAAAAAACAAAAAGAAAGTATAAACATAATAACAAGAAATGCTGATAGATTAGACAACATAATAGCAGATTTTCTAGAGATATCAAGAATAGAAGCAGCAAGGCTTAAATTCAATTTCAGAGAAACAGATTTGCTTGAAACAGTTAGAGAAACAGCTGAATTCATGAAAGGATTTGCAAAAGAAAAAAACATAAAACTAGTTGTAACTGCTGATAAACTTCCAATAATAGAAGCTGATCCAGATAGGATAAGTCAAGTACTTAGAAACCTGGTAAATAATGCTATAAAATTTTCACCTAAAAAAAGCAAAATAGAAATAGAAGCACGACTCAAAAATGACCATATAATGTTTAGCGTAAGAGATTATGGTATAGGTCTAACACATGAAAATCAAATTAGAATATTCGAACCTTTTTATCAAGTAGAAAATGCAAATCGCAGAAGACATGGTGGAACTGGTCTTGGACTTGCAATTTGCAGGGGGATTGTCGAATCACAAAAAGGAAAAATCTGGGTTGAAAGCAAAAAAAACTCGGGAAGCAAATTTTATTTTACAATACCTCTAGAGCCTGTTAGACAAATCGAGCCTATAAAAGTTTTATTTTCCCAAAAAGGAATAATTGACAGAAAAATAAAAGAGGAATTCCAATCAGAACTTGGTCCACTTGGAGAAGGTGAATTTAAAGAATTAAAAAGTAAAAATGCAATAAACAAAGATGATCTATCTGAATATATTGACTTTCTAATAGAGGAATTTATAATACCTGCCGATAGAGGAGCCTCTTTCAAAAATAGAATAAATCAAATATTTGGAGAAGAAAAAGAAATTATAAATAAGAAAGCAGATACCCATTATACTGCTTGAGGAGATGAGGTGTTAAAACGAAATTAAGAACCCTGCTTGTATTAATGTGCCTTGCAATAGCAATTATACCAATAGGGATAATAGGAGGATTTCAAGGTTTTCAAAGCGATGAATCAACGATTCTCATTGCTTTAATTTTTGGTGTAACTTTCTGTGTATCATTTTTGATATCCTATATTATTACACACCCTATAGAAAAACTTACAAAGAATATAGATGAAATATCAAAAGGAAAACTTGATGTTCAGCTTAGTTACGGAGAGATAAATGAGATAAATAACTTAACAGAATCACTAAATAGAGTAATGGCTAGCTTAAAACTGGCTATACATAAAGTCGGAGTAAAAAAAGGAGAAATATTTGAAGACGCTATAAAGGCAAAAGAAGAATTTGAGCAAAAACAAAACGATATTTTAAACAGTATTAACGGATGGGCCTGGGAAACAGATGCTAAAGGAAATATAGAGTTTGCTTCAGAAAATGTGAGCAGATGCTTAGGATACAATCCAGAAGAGATAGCTGGTATGAATATCTATGATTTAATTGACCCAAAAGACGTAAAAAATGCAAAACAGACATTTGCTGAATCTGCAAAGAATCAAAAACCTGTAAATAATTTTTTAAACTGGAATATAAAATCAAATAACGATAAAATATTCGTATCGACAAATGCAGTACCTTTCTTTGATGGAGATGATAATCTAAAAGGATTTAGAGGGGTAAACACAGATATAACAAACGAGCAAAACGCAAAGAAAAAAATAAAAGAGCTTACAAACGAGCTTTCCAACCTTAAAGTTGAAATAACAGACTTATTAAACGAGCGTGACAAGAATAAAGAAGGAACTTCTCTTCCATTAAAAAAAGAAAAAGCAAAGAAATGGTCAGAACACGAATTTGACTCTGTATTTCTACTTAATGAGAATGCAGATATAATGGACTGCAATGAAAAAATGTATAAGAGACTTGGTTACTCAAAAAGTGAGATTCTATCTTTTAATCTTTCAGATATAGATGCACTTGAAACCAAAAAAGATATAGTAAACAAAATTAAAAAAGCAAAAAAAGACGGTTCAATTACTTTTAAAACAATTCATAAAAGAAAAGACGGATCTGCAGTTCTAGTAGAAGAAAACCTTCAATATGTTGCCGACGAAAACAAGTATAAAGGGATAATAAGGGAGGATTATTCTCTTAAAAAGGCAAAAAAATAAATAATTTTTTTATTCTTTTTTTACCATTAAATATATATTATACTTTTTAATATCAGCCCGTGCTGGGTAATTTATATGATAAAAGCGGCAAAAAGGTCCCAAGGAGTTTCTTATGCTATAAGGGAAGTAGTAGTACCTGCTAAAAAACTTGAAAAACAAGGTAAAAAAATTTTCCATCTAAACATAGGTGATCCAAATAAGTATGATTTTGACACTCCTCAGCATATGAAAGATGCATTATACGAGGCTGCAAATCAAAACTATAATGGTTACGCTCCGTCTGAAGGATATCATGATTTAAGGCAAGCAATTGCTGACAGGGAAAAAAGAAGAAACAACATGGATTATTCGACTGATGATATTTGTGTTACAACAGGAGTTACAGAATCTTTGCAGATGCTTCTTAACGCTTCACTTGATCCAAATGATGAGATCTTAATTCCTGGCCCTACTTATCCGCAGTATACTCTTATTACATGGTTTAATGATGCACTTCCTATATCCTATAGATGTGTAGAAGAGGAAGGCTGGCATCCTGATGTCGATGATATTAGAAAGAAGATGTCTAATCGAACTAAAGGAATTGTTTTAATAAATCCAAATAATCCTACTGGCTCAATTTATTCCAAAAAAGTTATCAAGGAAATAATTGACATTGCAGGAGAATACAACATACCTGTCATTTCCGATGAAATCTATGATGATATGGTATTTGACAAAAAACATCATGCAACAGCAACCCTTGCAGAAGACGTTCCAATTATAACTTTTAATGGTTTTTCAAAAGTATATTTAGTTCCCGGATGGAGAATGGGATATGTACTTTTCCATCATAATGGGGATTTAGATGAGATACAAGACGCTTTTATGAGAATTGCCCGCTCTAGGCTCTGTGCAAATTCAGTATGCCAAAGAGCATGTATTGCTGCTTTAAAAGGCCCTCAGGACCATATACAAGAGGTAAACCAAAAATTAAGAGAAAGACGTGATTTTTCATACAAGAGATTAAACGAAATTGAAGGAATATCAACTGCAAAACCTGAAGGAGCATTTTATATATTCCCAAGAATAGATGCAATGAAAAAAGGCATCTGGAAAAGCGATAAAGATTTTGTACTTGATTTACTTCATGATAAGCAAGTACTTCTGGTTCATGGATCTGGTTTTTGTGACACATATGGTAAAAATCATTTTAGAGCAGTAATTCTTCCAACAATGGATATTTTAGAAGAATCGTTTAATAGGCTTGAAAAATTTATGAAAAAAAGATTGAAATAAATTATTTTGCTCTTAAAGTATCTATCAACTCTTCTAAAGTTAATCTTAATGATTTTAGCTCATCTCTTATCTCTTTTGCAATATCATCATTCATCTTTGCTCTCTCCAAACCTGAAATTCAAAAGTTGAAAATAAATTATTGTTTATAAAATCTGCCTTTTCGAAACAATATTAAACAAGGTTTTCATTCAAATCCAAGTATGTTTCAGATACCCAGAGGAACAAGGGATTTCAAACCCGATGAAATGATTAAAAGAAGATATGTTGAAGAAGAAATGAGAAAAATATTCACTTCTTTTGGTTACAAAGAGATACAGACTCCTACTTTTGAGACTCTTGAGCTTTTTACAGCAAAATCAGGTGATAGCGTAATAGAAGAAATATACTCTTTCAAAGATAAAGGCGGACGGGATCTCGCACTCAGACCAGAGCTTACTGCTCCTGTTATAAGATTTTACAATGATTCTTTACAGATGAATCCTAAGCCCTTGAAACTATTTTATTTTGGAAACTGCTATAGATATGATCGGCCACAAAAAGGAAGATACAGGGAATTTACACAGGCAGGATGCGAAATAATTGGAACTGATACTCCTGAAGCAGTATCTGAGCTTATTGCAATGGCATATAAAATACTTGAAAACACAGGATTGAAAAATATAAACCTAAATATAGGCAATCTGAAGATTCTACAGGCAATATTTAAAAAATTAGACATATCAAAAGACCAACAAAAATACATAATACCACTTATTGACAAATCGCTTTACGAAGAATTATTTGATGCCCTCGTTGATTTTAAAATAGACTCTAAAGAGGCAAATTTACTGATAAAAATACTTGATACATCAAATGTAGATGAAATAAGTGATTTTATAAAAAATGATGAAGAAGCATTAGAAGAACTTGAAAAACTAGAAAAAATAATTTATTATCTTAAAGAAATCTTTAAGGTCAAAAACTTTAATGTAAAAATGTCAATTGTTCGAGGACTTGACTATTACACTGGAACAGTCTTTGAAATAGAAGCACCAAAACTGGGCGCCGAGAAACAAATATGTGGTGGAGGAGTATACGAGCTTATAGAAACTTTTGGTGGTAGAAAAACACCACAGGCAGGTTTTGCAATAGGCTTTGACAGAACAATACTTGTACTTGAAACAGAAAAATTCAAATTCCCTGAACTTAAAACAGACATTTATGTTATACCTGTAACTAAAGATATGGCTGAAAATGCATTAGAAATTACAGAGATTTTAAGAAAAGAAAAAATTCAAACAGACATCGATCTTCTAAGCCGGGGTATGGGCAAATCAATGAAATACGCAAGCTCTATAAATGCTAAAAAAGTTGTAATAGTAGGACCTGATGAAATAGAAAAAGAAAGTGTTACAGTACGAGATATGGACAGCGGAAAACAAGAAATGATCAAGATAAAAGATTTAACAAAATATCTGCTAGGTTAAAATGAATAAGACAAAAGAAAATAAGATATATGTCATTGACACGTCTGCTATTTTGTCTGGAAAACCCCTTAATTTTTCAGATGCAGAAATACTTACAACATTTAGCATGTCTTCTGAATTAAAACCCGGCGGAAAAGATTATCAAAATTTTATGTATCTAAAAGATAAGGGTTTAAAGTTTCAAAGCCCTTCTGAAAAATCAATTGATTTTATAAAAACAACTTCTAAAAAAACAGGGGATTTTGGAAGAATATCAAAAGTTGATCTTGAAATTTTGGCTCTTGCCTGGGACTTGAACAAACAAGGTTTTAATTGCATAATATTAAGCGATGATTATTCTATTCAAAACATTGCATCAGAATTAGATTTAAAATTTGAAAGCATTGCTCAAAAAGGAATTACAAAAAAGTTAAAATGGGGGGTTAAATGCACGGGTTGCGGTAAAAAATTCAAAGAAGATATAAGTATTTGCTCTATATGTGGTTCAGATACTAAAAAAATTGTTATAGGCGGTAAGGAGATTAAAAACAAGAGTAAGTGAGGTACAATGAGCTCTAATAACAAGGCTAAAAAAAATATTTTTTTACGTTTTCTTCATAGTGATAACTCAAAAGTATCAATTGCAAGAGACGTATTATTTGCTTTATTATTTGTTTTTATAATTCTTATTGCTCTTTGGGCTTATACTGGTCAATGGTTCAATGCACAGCCTATGGTTGCAATAGAATCAAACAGTATGAAACATCAAGACGAGCCTTTCGGGCGTCTTGGAACAATAGATGCAGGAGATATGGTTCTGCTTGTAAGGATAAATGGTATAGATGATATAGTCCCCCGGGGAAGTACTTTACACGGTGCTCTTGCTGAAAGAGATGAGGATAATTACAATTATGGGGACTATGGTGATGTTATAGTTTACAGACCCTATGGCAATCCTGATGAAACCCAAATTATTCATAGAGCAATATGTTGGGTAGAATACAATGAAACATATGATACATACACCGTTGAAGACTATGAAATATACAATCAGAGTACAATAAACATACCTGAAGTAGGTTTGTATAATTATGTGCCCAACAATCCGCATTCAGGGTTTATTACAAAAGGAGATAACCTTACTACAAATCAAGAAGCAGATCAAACATCTAGTAAAATATGTGATGAGCCAATAAAGCTGGAATGGATATCTGGAAAAGCAAGCGGTGAGCTTCCTTGGATAGGAATCATAAACTTACTTTTCAATGATATTACAAATGGTGACAACACTTTAGCAAATGTACCGCGTGATTCATTTGATTGTTTACTTCTTCTAATAGAATCTCTTATTTTAATTCCTGTTGGAATGGATATAATGGGATACTATTCAGATAAAAAAGAAGAAATGATAAATCCCAAATATAAAAAACAAATAGGTGACTTGGCAACTATTACAGTTCTTTATTGGGGTACAATACTTACCCTTTTTGCGATTTCATACTTTTTCATAGAATACTTTATTGCTGATTTTTATCATTTTATGATAATTATTCTAATTCATATAGTGTTCTTGTTTTTCATAAGGCTTGAAGGTAAAATAAATCGAATCGAAGACATGCAAAAATGGTTAGTACTTATAGCTTTTACAGGGCCTATAGGTATGAGCATTTTTTACCTAGTTTATAAAAACAGAGCCAGTTTTTAAATCCATTCAGGATAAGTTTCATAATCCAAAGGATCTTTTATTTTTGCTTGCTTAAATCCTTTGAGTCTCAATAGGCAAGAATCGCATCTTCCACAAGCAGAATCTTTACCAAGATAGCAGGACCATGTTTTTTGAAATGGAGCGTTTAACTCTTCTCCTTTTTTTATAATATCTGCTTTAGACAAATTTAGAAGAGGTGTTTCTATCATTATTTTGCCACCCTCGACTCCTTTTTTTGTAGCAAGATTAAAAAGATTCTGAAAAGCTTTAAAATACTCAGGCCTACAATCGGGATAACCAGAGTAATCTGTTGCCGTAGCGCCAATAAACACGGCATCTGCATCAACTGTTTCTGCATAAGCAAGTGCTATTGATAAAAAAACAGTGTTTCTTGCAGGAACATAAGTCGAAGGAATTTCTTCACCTATCTCATCTAGTCTATGATCAAGCTCGGGCTTTTGCTTTTTATCAACTAATGAGGATCCACCGAAAACAGATAAGTCTAAATCAAAAATGATATGTTTTTTTGCACCAACTGCTTCTGCAACTTTCTTTGCTGATTTTAATTCTTTATCATGTCTCTGGCCATAATTAAAACTCAGAGCAAAAATTTCATATCCTTTGTCTTTTGCAATAAAAGCACTAACACAAGAATCAAGACCACCAGATATAAGACATACTGCTTTTTTCATAATTATCATAATTTTTTGTTTAATCTGGCACCCTGGCCATATCCTTCATCAACACCGATTTCAACTGACTCGACATTTTTAGGTAAATCAATGATCTCGATTAATCTTTCTAAGATGTATTGTGAAAGATTTTCTGCTGAAGTAGATTTAATTGGTAAAAAAATGCAATCTTGTAAAGGAAAACAGAATTTTTTTTCTAAAGCAGCGATATGAACTGTTTTTCCTTCTTTTTTAATATTTGCAACCTCACTTTTTTCAGGAATTAATAATTTGTGATCCAGTTCATCTACGATTTCTCTAAGTTTTTCTTTTAAGATAGAAAAATCAAGTATTATTCCCTTTGAATCTGTTTTTCCATATATCTTTGCGTGAACTGCATATGTATGTCCATGCAGTCTTCCACATTTTTCATATTCATGGATGATATGTGCTGAAGAAAAACGTATATTTGACCTCCAGCCATCAATTGATATATAACTTTGCATAAAAATTCACTTCTTGTTTTTTTCTCTATAGTTTTTTATAGCTTCCTTTAGTGCATCTGCTGCAAGATTTGAGCAGTGCATCTTTATTGGAGGAAGGCCATCGAGATTCTCTGCTACATTGTCTCTCGTGATAGTTTCTGCATCATCGATTGTTTTGCCTTTTGCCAGTTCTGTTATCATACTGCTGGTGGCAATTGCTGAAGCACAGCCGAATGTTTTGAATTTTATATCTGTTATTTTGTTATCTTTGACTTTAATGTAAATTGTCATTAAATCGCCACAGGTGGGATTTCCTACAGTTCCAACACCATCTGCGTCTTTCATTTCTCCCATGTTTCTTGGGTTGCGGAAATGATCCATTACTTTTTCACTATACATTGGCATAATTTTATCTCCAATTTTTTTTATCTATTCCAAAGAGGTGACATATTCCTGAGTTTTCTTACAACTTCAGGTATTGCATTACTAACATAATCAATTTCTTCTTTTGTTGTTTGTCGTCCAAGTGTGAGCCGTAATGATCCATGTGCTTGTTCTGGTTTGAGGCCTATGCCTGTTAATACGTGTGATGCTTGTAGTTTTTTAGAAGAGCATGCAGAGCCTGTTGCTCCTGCTATTCCCATGTCATCAAGCATTAAATTTAGCGCTTCCCCTTCTATTGCTGTGAATCTAAAGTGTGCATTGTTGCATAATCTTTTTGTTGGATGTCCATTTAGATAACTTTGTTCTATATCAAGTACATTTTTAATGAGCGCATCTCTGAGTTTGCACATGTGTTTTACATCAGAATCCATGCGTTTTAATCCTAGTTCACATGCTTTTCCAAGACCTACTATTCCAGGTGTATTGAGTGTGCTGCTTCTAAGCCCTCTTTCATGTCCTCCGCCATGAACTGTTGGTTGAAGCTTTACACCTTTTCTTATGTAAAGTGCACCTATTCCTTTTGGCCCATATATCTTATGTGATGAAAGTGACAATAAATCGATATTTAGCTTTTTGACATCTATTGGAACTTTTCCTACAGCTTGAACTGCATCGGTGTGAAACAGTACTTCATGTTCTTTTGCGATTTTTCCAATTTCTTTCATTGGCTCAATGACGCCTATTTCGTTGTTTGCAAACATCACCGTTATAAGTTTTGTATCATCTGAGATTGATTTTTCAAGTTCATCTAAGTCAATGATTCCTTCTTTGTCTACAGGTAAAAATTTTGTTTTATAGCCTATTTTATCAAGATATTTGCATGTTTCAAGAACGGCAGGATGTTCAATTGCACAAGTTATGATACTATAGCCCTTGGAGTTTTTCTTGTCTTTATTATTAAAAGCAACTCCTTTTATTGCAATGTTATCTGACTCTGTCCCTCCTGCAGTAAAAATAATTTCATCGCTTTTTCCACCAATTATTTTTGCAACTTTTTCACGTGATTCCTCAATTGCATTAAATGCATCAATTCCAAACGAGTGTATAGATGAAGGATTTCCATATTTTTCATTAAAATAGGGGATTATTTCTTCTATAACTTCAGGATCTACAGGTGTTGATGCACCATAATCAAGATATATTTTTTTCATAATTTTAGTCTCCCCTGCCGATATTCATCATGTTTTCAAGAGGTTTTTTAGCATCAGTCATAATCTTGTCTGATAGGCTTACTTTGGGCTCTAAAGACTCTAAACTATTTAATACTTTTTCAAGGGTAATTTTTTTCATATTTGGACAAATTGCATGTTTGATTGGATAAAATTTTTTATCAGGATTTTCTCTTTCAAGCCTGTAACATAATTCTTTCTCTGTAACTATTATAAACTCTTCTCCATCTGAGTCTTTCACATGATTTACCATTCCATTTGTAGAATATGCAAAATCTGATACATCAATTACTTCAGGTCGACATTCTGGATGAGTAAGTACTTCTGCATGTGGATGTTGTTTTTTCATATCTAAAATGTCTTTCTTTCTGATTTTATGATGAGTTGAGCAATAACCTGGCCATATTATTATTTCTTTATTGGGTACAAAACCCTGAATATATGCTCCGAGGTTTTGATCAGGTACAAAAATGATTTTATCTGAAAGAATACTTTGTGCAACTTTTACACCATTTGATGATGTACAACATATATCTGATAGTGCTTTTATATCTGCAGTTGTGTTGATGTATGCTACGACTTTTGCATCAGGTTGTTGTTTTTTTACTTTTAAAAGTTTTTCTGGTGTTACCATTGCAGCCATCGGACACCGTGCATCTTTATCAGGTATTATCACGTTTTTATCCGGATTAAGTATCTTCGCAGATTCTGCCATAAAATCTACGCCGCAAAAAATTATGTTTTTTGCATCTGTTTTCTGTGCTTTTTTAGCAAGGTCTAGCGAGTCTCCTAAAAGGTCAGCTATGTCTTGGATTTCTGGTAGTTGATAATTATGTGCAAGAATTATGGCATTATTTTTTTCTTTTAACTCGTTTATACGAGAAATAGTGTTTTCATTCATCGTGGCTAGGTCAAGCCCTAATTTTATTCTTACATATATAACTTTCCAAAATTAAGTATTAAATAAGGTTATATTATACAAACAAAACAATTAATAACTAGGATTCGTATTACAAGATTGGAGGTTGGATGGAGCATGGATATAGTTGCATTAATTGTAGGATTTATAATAGGAGTAATAGTAGTTGCTCTTGCAGTCGAGATGGGTCTTAAAAAAATGACAAGTACAACTCCTTCTTCAAAACATACTAAAAGTTGGAGTGCAGACGAGATTTCAAACCCAAAGATTATGGCAGAATATCTTTCCAATGTTGATTTGCCTAAAAACTCAAAGGTTTTGGTGAATAAGTACAAAGATAAAACAATGCTTGCAGGAATGGATGCAAGAGAGCACAAGGGAATAAAAGGAAACTTTATAGTAGGCGAGGATAGAGCACTAATTCTCTCTGGGCCACTTAGAAAAGATGAGGCAGCATTCTGGACTGTAGAAGAAGAAATAGTTCGAAAGCTAAACCAAGAATTCGATGAGATGTGGTCTGAAGCAAATAAAATGAAATTTGAAGAGAAGAAAAAATAATGGTTAATTAATTAAACACCCTATTGTTTCATTGCTTCGATGCTTCAGTTAATCGGTGTTTTAGCAGTTTTTATACTGATTATTTTACTTATCAGATTTAAAGTAAACTTTGGCATTTCTTTACTTGCAGGATCTTTAGCTCTTGCGTTTTTTTCTATATATTCTGTTGATATAACAACTATTCCTGGTAATTTAATCCAGGATACAGAATTTTTGCTTGATACAGCACAACTTGCAGTGCTTATGACACTTATTTATATGCTTGCAAAAATGATGCAGGAAACAGGTGCTATTTCAAAATTAATAAACAGCCTTAGAACAATTTTTGCAAAAGGGGGCACTCTTGGGGTTATACCTGCAATATATGGTCTTATGCCTGTTCCTGGAGGAGCACTTTTTTCTGCACCTGTGGTAGAAGAAGAAGGAAATGAATTTAAGATTCATGTTGATAAAAAAAATTTTTTAAATATTTGGTTCAGGCATATATGGTTTCCAGTATATCCAATATCAATTACTATTCTTACAATGGCCGAATATGCTGATTTAGAAGTTACTGACCTGATAAAAGGCAATTTTTTAGCATTTATTACAATGATACTATTAGGTTTTATTATCCTCAGTTTTTTTGTTAAGAAAAACAATAAAAAAGAAGATCTAAAAAAAGTTGATTTTTCATGTGTAAAAAAGGAATGCAGGGGTCTTATCTATTTGCTTCCGCCTACAATTCCAATTTCTTTTGTAGCCTTTCATTATTTGTTTAATATATCCTTGGAAATTTGTTTTATTTTTGGTGTTACTTTTGGCATGATGCTTTTAGTTTATCTTATAAAAATACCAAAATCAAAATATTTTGACTTGATTAAAAAATCATTTACATATAAGTTTGCACTTGTGATAATTGGTATTATGGTTTTTAGAGAAGTCTTTCAATATACCCGGGCAAATCAACCCATATTTGAACTACTTCAAAACTCAAATATGCCTATTTTAGCAATTATTATAGTTCTTCCCTTAATATTAGGTATAGTTACAGGATATCTTCTTATTGCAATTACTCTTTCATATCCATTGTTAGCTGATTTTGCAAGTCTTACAGGGCTTTCCAACATTGGCTTTGCAAGTCTTATTTTCATGAGTGCTTTTGTAGGCTATCTCATATCACCAATTCATCTTTGTAACGTGCTTAGCAGCAATTATCTTAAAACTGAGACTACTAGAATGTATCCTGTATTTATCCCTGCATCTTTGACGCTCTTATTTATTCATGCTATTGTTGTCATAACCTTGTTTTAATTTTTTTTCAGTAAAACTTTTTATAACTGGCTTTGTTTTTCGCAATTTAGATTACAATGGATCAAAAAAGCTTTGTAAAACAAATCAAAAAACCTCAAACTTACAAAAAAGAAACCCCAATAAAACTCATTCAGACACATATCTCTTTTGTAGCTCTTACTGGAGAATATGCTTATAAAATCAAAAAACCAGTAAATTTTGGTTTTTTAGATTTTTCAACGCTTGAAAAAAGAAAACATTTCTGCGAAGAAGAACTAAAGTTAAACAATAGACTTTGTCCTGAAATATATCTTGACGTTGTAGCATTTACTAAAAAAGATGGTCAGCTTGAGATAGATGGAACAGGTGAAGTTGTAGATTATGCTGTTAAAATGAAGGAATTTTCCCAAGATAAAATAATGTCTAATCTACTAAAAGAGAATAAAATCTCAGATGAGACTATTGAAAATATATGTAACGTTCTTGTAGATTTTTATTCCAAGATAGAATCCTCTGAAGAAATCGACAGGTATGGTACTGTAGAACTTATTAAGAAAAATACGGATGAAAATTTTGAACAAACAGAGGAATTTGTTGGTAAAACAATTTCAAAAGAAATATTTGTTTTCATCAAAAAAGAAACAAATAATTTTTTGAAAAACAAACAAATTTTTGAAAATAGAATAAAAAATAATTTTATTTCTGATTGTCATGGAGACCTGCATACAGGAAACATTGTAATTGATGAAGGGAAAGTATGTATCTTTGATTGCATCGAGTTTAACAAACGCTTCAGGTACAGTGACGTTGCAAGTGATATAGGTTTTCTTGCAATGGATTTGGATTATCTAGGTTATCCTTATTTTTCAAGTATTCTCATTGAAAAATATGTTGAAAAGAGCGGTGATGAAGAAATATTTAATGTTCTTAACTTTTACAAATGCTACAGAGCATACGTGCGTGGGAAAGTTGCAGGTTTTAAACTAAATGATCCCAACATAAGTGATGAAGAAAAAAGAAAAACTGTTAGTATTGCTAGTAAATATTTTGATTTAGCATATTTTTATGCAAAACTTTTTTCAAAAGAAGAGATCTCAAAACCAATTTTATTCCTTACAACTGGAATGACTGGTACGGGAAAAACGACTATTGCAAGAAGATTCAAGATAGATTACAATGCGCATTTAATTAGTACAGACTCTGTTAGAAAAGAACTTGCAGGTATTGATAAATATGAGCGTCATCATGATGCATATAATACAGGCATGTATAGTCCTGAAAAAATGATGCAGACTTATGAAAAAATACTTGAAAAAGCAGATGGTTCTTTGAAACAAGGAAAAAACGTTATCCTAGATGCAACTTTTAAAACAAAAAAACTTAGAGACAATGCAAAAGAAATAGCAGCTAAGAATAATGCAAATTTTTTGATTCTTTATTGTAATACGTCTGAAGAAAATGTTAAAAAATATTTGGAAGAACGTGTTAAAAAGAAATCAATTTCAGATGGACGTTGGGAGATTTATGTAAAACAAAAAGATTCTTTTGAAAACCCAAACTTTTGTGAAGAATTTGTTGAAATTGATGTTTCAAAACTTTCCTTTGATTACCAAATTGATACTTTTTCAAAGGTTTTTGAAAAGATATATCGGGAGGATTGATAATTTTTGAAAATTTCTAGTTATAATATTGATCTTGAAAGTGCAGTAAAAGAGATAAAAGAAAAAGATTACAAGAGGATTGTTTTACAACTTCCTGAAGGCCTTAAGATTTATGCATCTGATTTTGTAAAATATTTAGAAACAGAAACAAATGCTGAGTTTGTTGTTTATAGTGATCCTTGTTTTGGCGCATGTGATTTAATATGCTCAGATGTAAAAGAAATAGGTGTCGATTTTATAATACAAATAGGTCACTTGCCAATACCCTCGTTGAAAGAGAATACTCTGCCTACTATGTTTGTAAATGCTTTCGTTGATTTTAATGTTGAAAAACTTGTAAAAAGAGTTGTCCCAAAACTTGATTCCAAAAAAATTGGTCTTGTAGCAACAGCTCAGCATGTGCATCTACTGGATAATGTTAAACAAATTCTATCTGAGGCAGATTTTGAGGTTTTTATTTCCGAGGGTGACGGAAGAATCGATTCTAAAGGCCAGATTCTTGGCTGTAATTTTTCAGCTGCAAATAATCTAAAAGACAAAGTCGACATGTTTTTGTTTATAGGAAGTGGTACTTTTCATGCGATGGGTCTTATACTTAGTACTAAAAAACCAGTAGTCGCAGTTGATCCTTACACACTTGAAATTAAAAAAGAAGAAATCGATGATTTAAAAGACATGACTCTTAAACAACGTTATGGTGCTATTGCAAGTTGCAGAGATGCAAAAACGTTTGGAATAATAATTGGTCTTAAAAAAGGCCAAGAGCGAAGCAATCTTGCATATGATCTTAAGAAAATGATTGAGTCAAACGGAAAAAAAGCAATGGTTTTTGCAATGAATCATTTTTCACCACAATTTTTAGAAGGTTTTCGTGGAGTTAATTGTTTTGTATCTACTTCTTGTCCGCGTATTGCAATAGATGATTACATTCAGTATAAAATACCAGTGATAACTCCTGTAGAGCTTAAGATACTACTTGGAATTAAAAAATGGGAAGATTTCAAGTTTGATGAAATACTTGATTAGTATTTTTTTTATGATGCAATTCTTAGAGCTTTGTTCATTAATGCTTTGTTTATTTGTCTAAATGCAAATCTTTCTAATGTTGATGCATGTAACTCTGAGTCCATTTCATTTGAGAAAAATATTGTTGCAATATCTTGTTCTGGCTTTATTTTTACAAGGTCTAATACTCCAACATATCCTCCGCTATGACTTAACTCTACTTCTCCAGATGATTTTTTTGCTAAAACCCAGCCAAGGCCATAGTTGTGTTCATCTTCTGGCGAGAAGTGAGCAGTATGCATTAAATCAACTGTTGTATTATTTAGAATTCTAACTCCATCATAGACTCCTCCATTCATATGAGCAATTAAAAAATGTGAGAATTCTTCAACAGAGGTTCTAAGAGTTATTGCAGGGTATATTGGGTGTATCCCATAGTGGGGATGTCTGAAATATCCGCCGTTTTTATATTCGTAAGGCACTGCTATATTGCTTATATTATGGTCTTTTAGCCTAAAACTTGAATTATACATTTTAAGCGGCTCAAAAATATGTTCTTTGCAGTATTCATTAAAATTCTGATTGGATAAAATTTCAACCAGGTATGCCACTAGAGAGTATCCTACATTTGAATAATAATATTCTTCACCGGGTTCTGCTTCTGACCAGGTAGAAGAGCTATATCCGCTGCCATTTGGAGTAAAATATTCTTCAAACCAAGGCATTGGGTAATCTGAAACATTTGGGTCTCCTGGCAAGTATGAAAGGCATATCCAATACAGATTATCATCAGCAAGGCTTGATCTATGTGATAAAAGCATCTCTATTGTGATTGGGATGTCTGGATGATTTGGATTTCTCATTTCAAATGGTAAATATTTGTTCACATCATCTGTGAGATTAAACTTTCCTTGATCATATAATTGCATAAGTGCTGTTGCAACTACTGTTTTAGATACAGATGCCTGAAGATACAAAGTATCTGTTGTAGCTTGTTTTTGATTTTCTAAATCATAATAACCATATGCTTTTGACCAAACAAGTGTATCATTATAGATAATGCCTGTTGAAATGGAGGGTCTGTGGCCAATCTTCATTAGGATTCTTATGAATGTATCAAAAATAGTTTCTGATAAATCCTCAGCTATAAATGTTGTTTCTTTTTGATACTCGTCGCTGTTGTTTTGCTTTGTTATATTTTTACTAACTGTTGCTGGACTTATTGAAAGACCTATGAAAATACTTACTATCAAAACAGTAATGACCCACTTTTTCATAAAATTCACTTCTCTTTATCATATATGTCCTTAAACATATAAATATTTTTATATCTATATAAATCTTAAATAATATGTTTTTCTATCTAAAATTCTGTTTACATAAAAAAGTAAAAATGGGCGAGAAGAGATTCGAACTCTTGACCTCCCGGTTATCAGCCGGGTGCTCCAACCAAGCTAAGCTACTCGCCC
>CAZQXW010000037.1:0-19414 GCA_964597365.1 uncultured Thermoplasmatales archaeon
GTAGATACAAAAATTGAATTATATTTGGAAATAGCAAAGGATATTGCTAATAAGTGTTATAATGAATAATATATTATATCTAATATTATGCTTGGTTCATAACATAGATCCAGATTTTTTGAAAAATAGTGGCCAATATAATTCATGCTAGAGTCTATCTAACATTTTAATGTAATTACTATGACAATTGCTAACATTGAAATATGACATAATATATCACGATTTCTAACATTTAAATATAAAACATAATAAATTAAGTTGATTGCTTAACATTATTTACAAATCATACATTCATACTTAAATCAAAGAATTTGATTATATTTCTTATAAAAAATAAATATCGGGTTAATTGCTAATCATTATAAATCAACTTATTTGCTTAATAATCATGATTTTTATAAGATAATTAGTTAAATCAATCAAAAGTTTTAATAACAACAAAAAATTTACCAGGCTAAGCCAAAAATTGGTAATTGGATAGGTGCACAAAGATGTACATAGTAATCATTGGAGCCGGCGGCATTGGAAAACGCCTTACAGAAGTTGCCCTTAAAGATGGTAATCATAACGTGATAGTTATAGATAAAGACCAAACTGCCTGTGAAGAAATAGCTAGAAAATATGATGCAATAGCCATAAATGCAGATGCAACACAAGAAGAAACACTTGATGAATCTGAAGTTAAAAAAGCAGATGTTCTTGTTGCAACTACCAACGATGATGCTACAAATCTTATGGTTATTTCTCTTGCAAAAAATAAGGGTGTTAAAAACCTTGTAGCTGTAGTAAATCAGGAAGAAAGCAAACCAATGTACATGGAAAAGGGCGTCAGAATGATTAAAAGCCCAAATATAGTGATGGCAGAACAACTCTACAAATCTATAAAACACCCCAATGTAGAAGAATACATGAATGTAGGAAAATATGCTGAAATATTTAGAGTCCCTATCCCTGAAAAATCAACTCATTCAGGCAAGTCAATTAAAAAACTAGGTCTTCCTAAAAAAAGCCTAATTGTTGCAATTGAGCGTGATCACAAGTTCATTATTCCAACAGATAATGTACAGCTATTCTCAGGAGACAGAATCACAGTTTTGGCACATAAAGACCAAGTAGATAAAGTCGTAGCAATGTTTTCCAAATGATAACAGATATTTTACGTAAATTATTTATAAAGGTTGTATTATTCTAACCAAAGAGTTTTATCCAAGTTTTTGAGGAGTTATTATGGAAAATCAGAAGTTAACTAAAACAGGAACAACAACACTAGGAATAGTATGCAAAGAAGGAGTAGTAATGGCAACAGAGACCCGTGCAACGATGGGTCATCTAATTGCACATAAAGCTACAAAAAAATTATACAAGATTGACGAGCATCTTGGCTTAGCAACTGCAGGCCTTGTAGGAGATTTACAGGTTCTTGCGAGATATCTTTCTGCAGAGTCAAATCTTTACAGATTAAAACGTGATTCAAAAATACCAGTTGAAAGCGCAGCGACTCTTATGTCAAACATTATGAATCAAAGAAAATTCATGCCATACTACGTACAGCTCATACTTGGCGGCTTTGATAGTAAAGGAGGCCATGTTTATTCATTAGACGCAGCAGGTGGCGCTATACCTGATAAATATACTTCAGGTGGATCAGGTTCACCTTATGTATTTGGCGTTCTAGAAGATTTGTTCAGAGAAGATTTAACCTTAGATGAAGGAATAAATATAGCGATAAGAGCAATAGGAGCAGCAAAAAGACGTGACTCTGCTTCAGGGGGTATGACAAATATCGCTGTTATCACAAAAGATGGGTTCAAACCAGTCTCCCAAGATGAAGTCAAAAAAAGATTGGAAAAAATAGAAAAAGCAAATCAATAAAATAAAAAATTCTCTAATTTATTTATTATCTCTTTACTTTAAAATTATCTAGCACTTAGATTTAATTCAAATATAATTAAAAAGAAATATTAGAAGGTGGCATATTTGCCTGTAGACGACGTTTTAAGAGAAATTAAAGGAAAAGTAAGAGCGGTTATCCCGCCAAGCATAGATGTATCAGATGTAGAATTTGAAGGAGCACTTGTAGTAGTTTATACCAAGCATCCTGATAAATTCGCAAAAAATGATGATTTGGTAAAGCAGCTTGCAAAAATGCTTCAAAAACGCATAGTTGTTCGTCCAGATCCTTCTGTTATTACTGATATTGATACTGCTGAGCGTAAAATAAAAAATATTATTCCAAAAGATGCAGAGATTACCAATATTTATTTTCTGCCAGAGGTAGGCGAAGTAACAATTGAGGCGGTAAAACCTGGTGTTGCTATAGGAAAACAAGGCTCACTTTTAAATGAGATTCGTAAACAGATTAACTGGACACCTCGAATTATCCGTACTCCACCGATTCAATCTAAAACAGTCAAAGAAATACGCGGGTATTTGCGTTCTATGAGTGAAGAGCGTAAAGAAATCTTAAGAAAAGTTGGTAGAAGACTCCACCGTGGTGTTTCAGATGGCGAAAAATTCATCAGAGTAACTGCTCTTGGTGGATTTAGGCAAGTAGGACGGTCTTGTAGCCTACTTCATACGCCTGATAGCAAAATTATGATCGATTGTGGCGTTGATGTTTCTTCAAATAATTCAACTCCATACTTACATTTGCCAGAGGTTTTGCCTTTTGAAAATCTAGATGCAGTAGTACTTACTCATGCTCATCTTGACCATAGCGGCCTTGTCCCACTTCTTTACAAGTATGGCTATGATGGTCCTGTTTATTGTACGCCACCTACTCGTGATATGAGTACGCTTCTTCAAATGGATTATTTGAAAGTAGCAGCAGCAGATGCTAAAAAAATTCCTTATTCTGCTGAAAACATTAGAGATTTGATTAAACACTGTATTGCAATGGATTACGGTGATACAACAGATATCACTCCTGATGTGCGCCTTACTTTTCATAATGCGGGCCATATTCTTGGCTCTGCTATTGCTCATTTTCATGTTGGTGAAGGACTTTACAATATAGCTTTCAGCGGAGATATCAAATATGAGCGTACATGGCTTTTTAATCCCGCAATAAATCGTTTTCCAAGACTTGAAGCAATATTTTTGGAATCCACTTATGGTGGAAGAGAAGATTTTCAGCCTTCACGTAAGGAAGCTACGGAAAGGTTAAATGATATTATTCAGACAACTGTAAAAAGAAAAGGAAAGTTATTAGTTCCTGTTTTTGCAGTGGGTCGTTCTCAGGAAGTAATGATTGTTCTTGAAAACCTGGTTCGTACAAAAAAAATACCTAAAATAAATGTTTATCTTGATGGTATGATTTGGGAAGCAACAGCGATTCATACCGCTTATCCTGAATATCTTAACAACAGACTTAGAGCTCAAGTATTCCAAAAAGGCGAAAATCCTTTACTATCTGATATATTTAAACGCGTTGATGGTCATGAGATGAGACAAAAGATAATCAATGACCACCCTGAGAGCTGTGTAGTTCTTGCAACAAGTGGTATGATGAATGGTGGCCCAGTAATGGAATATTTCAAAGAATGGGCATCAGATAAGAAAAATACTATTGCGTTTGTAGGTTATCAAGCAGAAGGAACTCTTGGTAAAAGAATACAGAAAGGATGGGAGGAAATACCCTTGAATACAGGTGGAAATGTAATCAATATAAAGATGAACATGCAAGTAGAAACCTGTGATGGTTTTAGTGGCCATAGTGATAGAAAGCAATTAATGAATTATATAAACAATATGAGCCCAAGACCTGAGAGAATAATCTTTGGCCATGGTGAAGAGAGTAAATGTCTTGATATTGCAAGCTCGGTTCATAGACGTTACAATGTTAATACCAATGCTATGAATAACCTTGAAACAATAAGATTTAGATAAAAAGAGAAAAAAATATTTTTTTATTTTTCTTTTTTGGTTTTTTCGTTAGTTGTTTTTTCAAGTGGTTTTGCGATATCCCATAAATTATTGAATCTTTCATCGAGTAAATGTATGTCTTCAATGTTTACATAAGCAGTTCCGATATATGAGGGCTCATGGCTTTTTTCAGGAAGTATTTTAATGCCATTTACAGCAATTTCTTTTCCATAAACAAAGTTTCTCATTGTACCACTTACATCTTCATTGAAAAACCGTATCTCTAAGTTATCACCGTATACTTCTTTGAGTTTGTTTATTTGATCCATGTTTTTTGCATTATCTATTATGAGTTGTATCTTTGTATCAAGATCGAGGAATTTTTTGAAGTATTTAACAAATGGCTCTTCGAAGAATCTTTCTCCCCCAACCTGCATTTTAAGACCATTTTTGTTTTCAATACAGTTGTTTAAAACGTTATATAAAATCCATTTACCGCTGTACTGTAATGTTACGTTACCATTTCGTTTCAATTTTATACCATATTTCTCAAAGTTTTTATTATAAAAATCTCCATAGGACCCTAAACGATGCTCTATTACATTGTATGTATCTTCTGCAATTACTTGTTTAAGATCTCTTTTTATGTCTTCCCAAACAGCTCTTGGGTGTGCAGGAAGATAACTTTCACGTCCAAAATCCTGATCTGCTTCATTTGAAAACAAGACCTTTGCTATAAGACCATGCCTTAAAAGCGATGAGCGCCCTGTTTCGAGTGGTCTTCTGGTAAGATTTGCTAGATTTTCTGCAGTTTTTAAAAAATCAGAAAATTCTTTTGGACAATCTACTACAAGTATTGCGTAATAAACAGCTGCTTCCCTAGGACGATCTACTTTCATCCTTTCAAACATCATTTCAAAATCTTGAATATAATCCAACTTAACATTGGACTTAAGTTCACATCCCATCATATTCACCAATCCACACACACGAGTTTTACCAGCATCTCCTGCTGGTACCTACTTTCCAGTCTTCAAAAATGTATAGTTCTTTTATATATTTTTTGGATGCATATTTAACTGCATATGTACTTACAGAAGAAGGAGGAATATTAAATTTTAAAAATTATTTTTGTTTTGTATTTTCCATTCCTTTGAAATATTTTCTGCAATCTCTTTTAATCACTGCTATTTGTTGTTGAGGAATCTTGTATGTGTGGGTCATATATTCTTGGGCAAAAATAAGACCATGAATAAAAGCACCTATATTGTATTCTTTTTCTTTTCCTAGTTTGAATATACTATCTGCAATATTTAGAGCATCTTCTACAGTATACGACGTTTTATTTTTTGCTTTCGAATCTTCTTTATCCTTAGGCATGGCAAAACCGTATTAACTGAAACTATAAATTTTTTTGTAAAAAAACATTTTATGTAAGAAAAAAGAAGGAGGGCCGGCCTCACACATAGGAGGGGATGGGATGCACTCTAAAAACTACCAGCCCGATTCCTTCCACTACCCAAGATTCATTATGCATTTAAGTACATTTTTCGCAGATACATATGTAACTAGGTATGTAGTTAAGATAGATAGTAAAAAAATTTAGACGTTACGAAACAAAAAGTATTGAAGAAATAAAAAGGATTTAATTATTGCTCGAGTGTTGATTTGACATATGCTCTTTTTAAGGCTAGGTTTATCCTGTTTTTAAGGTCGACTATGTCAAAAGGTTTTTCAATAAAATCCATTGCAACAGATCTTGCAAAGGTTCTTGTAAAATCATCTATTTTTGCAGTTAGAAATATAATTGGTATATCTTTCCAGTTATAATTTGCTTGTATTTTGTTAATTACTTCCCATCCTGTCATATTTGGCATCATTATGTCAAGTAGTATAAGATCAGGTTTTTCTCCTTTGTCTAACAGTTCAAGACATTCTATTCCGCTTTGAGCATCAACAAGTTCGAAAGTATTTTCAAATTGTTTAAGACCTTCTTTTATTGTTAAAACAATGTATGGATCATCATCAACAATCATTATTTTTTTCATCCTATCATCCTTCCAAAAGACCTGTCCGATCTTTTACAAGTACAGTTTTCTAAGATGTGGTATATAAATGTTTCTTGTAAAAATGTCAAAAAAATAAAAAAAACAGGATATATTAAACGCCGTCCGCCGGACTCGAACCGGCGACCGCTCGGTTAACAGCCGAGTGCTCCACCAACTGAGCTAGGACGGCATAAAATACTTATAAACTAGCAAGACAGAATAACACAATGCTTTAAAAGAATTCCCGTCTAAAAACCTAGTTTTTCTGCTCTGCGTAATTCCTTCATTTGAGATTCTACAAATCTGTAAACAGTTGCTTGTTTACTTCCAGTTAAAAGCATATCTATTGCTTTTTTTAATATATTCATTTTCATCATATCTGATATAATTGAAACTGTGTGACCATAAATTGATATTTTAGAATCAGTTAGATCTTCCAATACTTTTCTTGTTTTTCCTTCTTTTCCAATAACTCGGCTTTTGAGTCTGCGAACATGCGATTCTTTTTTCCCGGCATAATCATGAAGGTCAAAACTGAAAAAATCTGATTCTTCTTTTAAAAGCATAAAAGCATTTTCTGGTGAGAAACCACGACCTATTGCTTTTACTATATTTTCTACACTTATTAGAGCCAATGGATCAGCATCTTCTTCTTGATTTATTACTACTTCACCTTGTCGGGAATCAATTTTGAGCATTACTCCGCATTTTTCTTCTAATTCCTTTTTTGTCTGACCGTTATGGCCGATTAAAACACCAACTCGGTCCATTGGTATTTTAAGATATTTCATTTTCTATCACTTCTTTTTATCTAAGATTTTATTATAAATCTCTTCAGCGTCAGCCATGATATGATACTTATTAAAATAACTTACGACGTTATTTATATCACGCTTTAAGAATTCCAAAGCATTAGGATGCTCAGTTAAAACTCCTTGGCCAAGATCTATTATGTAACATTCATCGTTGAAGTACAATATATTAAAAGCGCTTATATCGCCATGAATAAGATTTGCTTTATTATACATTTTTGAAACATATGAGATCAAAGTTTTAAAGACCTTTTCAGGATTATCAAGGACCACATCTCTTAGTAATGGAGCAGGTTGATTCTTACTGCCTATATATTCCATTAACAAAATATTGTTTTTGAAAATTATTGGCTTTGGTGCTTTCACACCTATCTTTTTAAGTCTTTCAAGGTTCTTAAATTCTTTTTGAGTCCATGCATATATTATGTCCTTACGAGTCTTGTGAATAGATACAAATCTTGGATCGCCTAGAATATATTTTGACATGTGCTTAAAAGTTGAATTGGATACACGATATATTTTAACTGCAATCATTTTCTTATCAGGCGTTATAGCTCTAAAAACATTACCTTCTTTACCAGTAGAAATAGGAAAGTCGATTATGTCAATTACTTTGTTTGAGATAAGTTTTTCAATTGTTGAAAGCGTATATTTATCAAATACTTCATCAGCTGTACGCTTATCAATACCTGTCCTAGCTATAACTGATTGAAGTTTAATGTCTAGTTTTTTTAAACGTTTATTATCTAAAAAATCATCAGAAGACATCTATTTCCTCAGGTATCAGGTTTCTTCTACTAAGAACTACAGATTGTGTTCTTCTATATCTAAAAATAATATCTGCTTTTTCATCCTGTATATCCCATGGTTTTATTATAACTAAATCACCTGCACGAACACGTTGTCTTCTTTTCATACGTCCAGGGATCCTTGCAAGGCGTGATTTTCCATCTGCACATATAACATTAATCCTTGAGCCACCCATAAGCTGGTCTGCTATTGCAAACATTTCATTATTTCTTTTGTTAGGGAGCCTCAAACGAATGTATTCCTCTTGCCCTTCGCCAGGTTTTTCTTGATTCACAAAAATCACTCTTAATTCCTATAGTATAGTTACAAACATGTTTTTATACTTTTACCAATAAAAGAACTAAAAATTTAATTCTTCAGATATTTTTTTCATTTCTTCAAGACAAAGATTTAAAAAGAATTCTACTTGCATACCAACATCTTCACATAACTCTATTCTTTTTCTATTATAACGCGTTGCAAAACTTGAGTCATTGAATTTATCTACAACTTCTTTAAGGCTTATATCTTTTATTTTCTGAGACTCACTCATACGAACTATTACTGAGATAAGTCCTGCTGCAGAAACTGTTGCTATTAGGGAACGGTCTAAAGAAGTTGTGGGTATATAATCCGTATGCATGTAATTGTTTGATTTTATAGCATTTACTCCTTCTTCAGGCAATAATCCTTCAAGCAGCTGGGAACTTAAAACACCTCTCTTTTCGGGATTGGCTGCACAATACTCATAATCAAGATTATGTAATAGACCAGTTAAACCCCACAAATCAGTATCTTTTTCTAAAAGCTCTGCCATTTTTCTAAGTATACACTCAACTGCAAGTCCATTTCTGATATTATCTTTATCTTTTAGGTATTTTTTAATAAGGACAAAAGCTTGTTTCCTATCAATCATTTCTCTCTAAGTTTATCGTAAGCGGCAAAACATTATTAAAATGTTTTTAAAAAATAAATCAATTGTCGATATACTAAGTAATATACAAAGTTATTTTTATCAAATAATCAATTCAGTATATTGTGAGAGGTAGAATTAATGCTCGTTGAAGAAGTCATGACTAGGAATATTATAAGTATAAACTCAGGTAAAACAACATTTGATGCGTGCAAGCAGCTAAGTAGAAACAAGGTAGGAAGCCTAGTTATAATGGATAAAAACATAACTATAGGCATAATAACGGAAAGAGACATAATTGAAAAAGTCATATTGCAAAATAGAGATCCGAAAAAAACAAAAGTAACTGAGGCGATGACTCCAAACATAAAAACAGTCCATGCATTAGCACCACTTGAAAAAGCTGCAAAAGTAATGAAAGAGAATAATATCAAAAAACTACCAGTTATTTTAAACAATGAAATTGTAGGAATTTTAACAGAAACAGATTTAACAAATACAATCGAAGCTTTTTCGGGTGTGTTAGAAGAAATGACAAGGTTTTATAATGAGAGCAGAAACAATATAGAGAAAATGATGAATGAATGGGAAAATATACTAATAAGTTTAAAAGAGTACAAAAAAGTGTCACAAACAAATAAATTTGAAAAGGTAATAAGCTAAAAATGCTTTTGCGATACTTTTTAATGTTTGTTTTTATATCCGGGGTTAGATAACAATGGTTCTTGATGATTTAGGCGATTCTTTAAAAGGAACACTCAAAAAAATCGCAAATGCCGTACATATAGATTCAAAACTAGTAAAAGAAGTAGTGCGAGACATACAAAGAGCACTATTACAAGCAGATGTAAATGTTAAACTTGTTTTAGAGCTTTCAAAAAAAATTGAAAAAAGAGCTCTATCTGAAAAACCTCCAGCAGGGACCAGCAATAGAGAACATGTAATCAGAATTGTTTATGAAGAGCTTGTAGAAATTCTAGGAGATTCAAAAGAATTACCAATTAAAAAGCAAGTAATAATGATGGTAGGTCTATATGGTCAAGGTAAAACTACTACTTGTGGGAAACTTGCAACTTATTTTAAGAAGAAAGGGCTCAGACCTGCCCTTATTGCAGGAGATATACACAGACCTGCAGCATATGAGCAGTTAAAACAGATAGCAGAACATGTAAAAGTACCCGTCTATGGTGATAAAAAATCAAACGATGCCGTGAAAGTTGTAAAAGATGGCATGAGCAAATTCAAAAAAAGCAGTGATGTAATAATAGTAGATACTTCTGGTAGACACAAACTCGAAGATGACTTAATAGATGAAATGAAAGAAATATTCAAGGCAACTAAACCTGATGAAAAACTACTTGTAATAGATGCAGCAGTAGGTCAACAAGCAGGACCACAAGCAAAGGCATTCAACGACGCTGTAGGAATTACAGGAATTGTTCTTACAAAACTAGATGGTACTGCAAAAGGAGGAGGCGCGCTTAGTGCTTCTGCTGAAGTTGGTGCACCAATAGTTTTTATCGGTGTTGGAGAACACGCAAAAGATTTTGAAAAATTTGATCCAGCTGGATTTATTTCTCGGCTTCTTGGAA
Source organism: uncultured Thermoplasmatales archaeon (assembly GCA_964597365.1). Taxonomy (GTDB): domain Archaea; phylum Thermoplasmatota; class E2; order DHVEG-1; family DHVEG-1; genus CAZKUB01. The sequence goes on from CAZQXW010000037.1 coordinate 10,019, forward strand.
TGGGAGATATAAAAGCATTAATCGAGCGTGCAGAAGAAAGCCTAGATGGAAAAGACGCTGAGAAAACTGCAAAACGCATCATGTCTGGTAAGTTTACACTGCATGATATGTATGATCAAATGGATATGTTATCTGGAATGGGGTCCCTATCAAAAGTTGCTGAAATGCTGCCTGGCGGATTTCCAGGAAAAGGCAAAATAAAAGATGAAGATATGGATAAAACTGAAAACAAACTCGCTAAATTTAAGATAATCATGGATTCAATGACTGAGGAAGAAATGAATGAGCCAAATCTCATTCGAGCATCAAGAATCAAACGTATCGCACGTGGAGCTGGTGTAGAAAACAAAAATGTGAAAGAATTGCTCAAATATTACAATGTTATGAAAAGGACGATGAAAGGCCTTTCAGGAAACCGCAAGATGCAAAAGAAACTAATGAAAAGACTCCAATTTGGTAATTAATTTTAATAATCTTTTGTTATGTTATTTAGAAACTACGAAAAATTAATTGAAAACGGTCAAACACCTATTTTAAAAAAAATTAGAAAAGATATTTTAGAAATACTTGAAAATGTAATTTCATCTGTTGATCCTTATAAATCTACTAAATCAAAAATCACTGAAAAAAAGATTTTAATTGATAATAAAGAAATAGATACTTCAGAATATACTGACATTTATATTGTAGGTTTAGGAAAAGCAAGTGTAGGTATGGCACAAGCCGTTTGTGATTCACTCGAAATAGCCAAAGGGATAGTAATAACAAATGAAACACAGAATAAAGTAGAATGCAAAAATGTTCACACTTTTGTAGGTGGCCATCCAATACCCGATCAAAATAGTATTATTGGTGCTGAGAAAATAATTGAAATGCTTGAAAAAACAAAAGAAAATGATTTGGTCTTAGTTCTAATATCTGGGGGAGGATCTGCTCTTTTTGCCAAACCCCGTATAAGCCTTAAAGATCTTCAAAAAACAACCGATTTACTTCTTAAAAGCGGTGCAAATATAAATGAAATAAATACAATTAGAAAGCATTTATCATATGTCAAAGGCGGTCAAATAATTAAATATACAAAGGCAAAAATTGTTTCTTTAATTATCTCTGATATAATTGGAGACCCATTGGAATTTATTGCATCCGGTCCAACTTATCCTGATTCAACAACATTTAACGACGCAAAAAAAATATTCAAAAAATACCAGTTATACCAAAAAATACCTGAATCTGCAAAAGAAATAATAGAATCAGGAATAAATCATAAGATATCTGAAACTCCAAAAGAAAATAATCAAATATTTAAAAACATTGAAAATTTTATAATTGCAAATAATGATATAGCCTGTAAAGCAGCGGAAAAAGCTGCAAAAAAAATCGGATACGAAACATTTATTTTAACAACACATCTAGATGGAGAAGCAAGCGATATAGGAAGATACCTGTCAAATAAAGCAATTAGTTATTCTTCAAAAGAAAAAGATATACTATTTATTACTGGGGGAGAAACAACAGTTACAATTAAAGGAGATGGAAAAGGGGGAAGAAATCAAGAATTGATACTTTCCAGCATAGAAGAAATAAAAGATGAAAAAATTGTTTTCACATCTTTTGCAACAGATGGAATTGACGGAAATAATGATGCTGCAGGAGCTATTGCAGATAATTTTAGCTTTAAACGTGCCTCTGAAAAATGTTTGAATCCTAAATTATATCTTAAAAGAAATGACTCATATAATTTTTTTAGAAAAATGGATGATTTACTGATGACGGGGGCCACGGGTACAAATGTTATGGACATCCAACTGATTGTCAAATATGATTGAAATTAAATGGACTTTGAGATGAAAACTCCATTATATACAGGAGGATGTTTTTATCGACCGCAAACTATATAAATATAATTACCTAATGTTAATTAAAATCTTAATTTATTTAATTAAGTAGTCCATTACTAACAATATAATATTGGGGAAGAAAAATGAACCAAGGGAATCAGAAAAGTAAAATAATAAGTTATTTACTAGTTTTATTTTTATCTGTTAGCATTTTCTCAACAATAAATGTTAACGCAAATTTTGTAACTTTAGCTGATGACGGCATAATATATGATGAATTCGACAATCCAAGCGATATCGACGTTATGGTCAACTCCAGTTGCCAAAGTGGCTGGGTAAATCTTACAAAAGGAAATCCAACTTACGAATATAACTATGCAAAAAGACCTGGAAATATAGAAGTTTGGGATCATGAAAGAGTTTTTTTACCAGATAATTTTTTAGGGCAAATAATATCACAATATGTGTCACCAGCACTTCTGTTAGGAAATTCAATAAAATCTTCATCATATCTTGTAAAGATTGGTAGTATAAACGATGGAAAAGAACTTAATACTACTGGAAGAAAACTAAGTAAAACAAATCCAAAACCAGCAAACCCTATACAACATTATCAATTCAAAATAGAACAAGATAAAGAGTTGATAGACCATGTTAGCCTAAAATGGTGGCATGGACCTTACGAGCCTGATTCAAATCTAGATAATATTAATTTATACATATGGTCCTATGGTAGTATAATACCCCGTTGGGAAAATGTAAATGAAGTAATTTACAACAACTCAAATATAGACAAGACCGATGATAGCGCTGATTTGCAATATACTTTTTCAGATAAAGGATATGTCAACGATGAAGGATATATTGATGTTTTAATAGTTGGAACTCCAGATCATGATGGAGATCAATCTATACTTTTTACAGATTTTATAAACATGTCTGTTTCGACGATAAAAGGCTATTTTTCAGAAGGACATATAATTTCAAAACTTATAGAACCTACTGATTTTGGTGGCTGGGAAAAAGTATTCTGGGAAAGTTCTGAATATAGTGAGCAATCAGGGGTGACAATACAAGTTCTAGATGAAAATAAAAATTTGATAGAAAGTTTCAGCAGCACCGAAACACCTTTTGATATTTCCAATGTTGATGAAAGCAAAATAAGATTGAAAGCAATTCTTCATTCAAGTTCCCCATATGTCACACCATTGCTTTATAGCTGGGGTGTCATGTGGCAAAAAGAAAATAGCTATCTAGATAATTTTGATAGTACATACAGAATAGAAGAAACTCAAGGAACAATAATTGAATCTGGAGAAATAAATGTCAGTAGTTACTATAGCGACTGGGAGTTTTTTGGTAAAAAAGCAGACAACACAAGATATTATGATGGTAAAACAATAGATTCTGAACCAGGTTCATACTCATGGTACACCGAATACGGTTTTGGTGGAGGGTTTAAATCACCTGTTGTAAGTGAAGGCAAAGTATATATTGCTTCTTCAAAAGACAACAAAATATATGCTTTTAATGAAACTCCAGACTCGAATCTTATGACCCAAAAACCTGTTGATGAAAGTAATGCTCTTCCTTTTGAAGTGGATTCATGCATTGCAGTGACAGATGACTATATAATAGTAGGAACCGCAGGATATAATCAAAAAAACAAGATATATGCATTAGACAAATATGATCTTTCAAATCAGGAATGGGTATATCCTGCAAGTAACGATGCGATTTGTTTTTCAGCACCACCAACAATTCATGAAGGAAAATTATTTGTTACCTCTTGGAGTGGGAGATTATGGGATCTGCCCTTTGTTTCTTTCTTGAATCAATATATTGGAGGTAACAACAAACTTATTTGTCTGAATATAAACACTGGAACAGAAATGTGGGATGCTACACTTCCTGCAGGAAGTTTATCCGCTCCAGCTATAGGTGGAGAATTTGTTTATGCTGGATGTCAAAACATGTATGGAAGCAGCATTCTTGCTTTTGATTATAGCTCTGGCGAAAAAATCTGGAATACTACAGCTGGTATAATCGGTAGGTCTTCACCTGTTTTTGCTAAGGATAAACTATTTGTTCTAAGTAATGAAAAAACAAATATCTCAAAGAATGGAGAGTATAAAATAAATTGTTTAAATGCTTTAAATGGGAAAAAATTATGGAACAAATCCTTTGGGCAGATGGAAATGACAAATTATATCCGAGGATTAAAATCTACAACCTTTTTCTATAAACTAATCGAAGGTTTCGCACCAATTACAACACCAGCATATTACGATGATACTCTTTATGTTGTTACCCCAAATGGAACGTTACTAGCTTTATTGAGCAATGGAACTGAGAAATGGAGTTATGATATGTCCGGAGATTACATTGATTTATCATTTTATACCGCATCACCTCTCATAGTAGGAGAAAAATTGTATGTTGTAACAGGCAATGCAAACATTTACTGTTTTGATGTTAGCACTAATACTTTGGTATGGAATCATCAGATGACAGAACCAGATGAGTATATACTACAATTCTTACCACCAGATGTTATGGCTTCGCCTGTCCTTGCAGATGGTATGCTTTTTGTTAGCTCTACAGAAAACCCTACAAATCTTTCTGGAAGAATTTATTGTTTAGGCAGTTATTCTCCAAATTCAAAAGGATATGTTAAAAGCACAACAATTCATGTTCCAAATGGTAAATGGTGGGATGAGTTTAAAGCTGTAAGAACAAATACAACAGAAAATACCATAACATTTAGTATCCTTGATAAAGACAATACAATTTTAAAAACTCTTACAAACTATAATGGCAGTTATGTGGATATATCTAACATTAAATGCAGTGGAATAAAATTATACGCAAATTTCAACGTTTTAAATGGCTCTGATACATATCCTGTACTTGATAGTTGGGAAGTTACATGGACTGATGAAACAGGCACTCCGGTATTTCTTGATGAAACATTTGAACCCGGAGAAGACGGCTGGGTAAATCTTGATTTAGAAGAATGCTCAATAGAAGTAAAAGACACGGAGCATAACGATATATTGTCCGGAATAGATGTTGATACTGCAGAATTTAGACTTGGATATGTGCCTAAAAACTCGGAAACACCTAAATATTCTTCATGGTACACTGCAACATCTGAAGATTCTTCAGGAGTAGAACAAACAAAAATAGTTGCAGATATACAAAGCCTCAGCCTTCAAATGTCAGAGCTTATAAACATTACATTTAGAATAAGAGACCTTGCAGGAAATCTTGCCACAAGCAATACCACCACTTTTAGAATAGATTCTACAAAACCATCATCTGAGATAACTAGTTCGTTGGATGAAGAATACAATGATGTTTTTGTAATACAAGCCGAAGCTGAGGATCAAGCAGGCTTTTTGGGCGATACAAACATTAGTGGAATAAGTACAGTCTCTCTAAAATATCAATATAAAAACGAATCATCTGGAGAATGGAGTGAATGGGAAACATTTACAGAAAAAGCCTTGCCATTTAGTTGCTACTTTGGAGAAGATGAACAAACAAATGAAGAACTTAAAAGTGGACAGTATCGTCTTGTAACAATTGCCAAAGACAAAGCAGGAAATTATGAAGATTTAGACAATGATAAAGTCACAGACTCATTTCTTTTAGATTTAATTTCACCTGAACTTCTAAATAATTTTGAAGACATCTCCGAGCAAAGAACAATACCAACATTTAGTCTTAGCGTACAAGATGATTATAAACTTGATTCTTTGTATTATAAACTTGATAATCAAGATGATTGGAATGAAATAGAAACAACGATAGGAAAAGAAAACGCAACTATTGAATGGACTATGGATGAAGACGCATGGGTCGAGTTTGTTGAAGGCATTCAAAGAACAGTTTATTTCAAAGTAACTGATAGCTTAGGAAACAGTTACGAAACAACAGAAAATGATGCTTTAAAGATTACAAAAGACGAAGACATGAATGATTTATATGTTGATGTTTCTGATTTTTCAGATTGGCATTGGGATGAAACATTTGAAGTAACTGCGCAAATTCCAAGCGAAATAAATGTTGACTCAATACAACTATTCTACAAATATTCAGAGGATAACAAAACATGGACAGAATGGGAAAGAGTAGGATTTATAAAATCAGATGCACCATATTCATGGGACTTTACAGCAATGAATAGAAGTGGAAACTACCAGTTCTATATAAAAGTCACAGATACTTCTGGTGCTGTTTATACCTCCTCAGTTGAAAATGTAAAATTAACTCTTCTACCTGTACATCATACAGTTCTTGTAATAGCATTAGCAGTTATACTTCTAATAACCTCTTTGTTTATAATCAAAAAAGTAAGGACAAAAAAACAATAAAATAATTATTCATCATTTTTTTCTATTTTTTCATATAAAGAAAATAATTTTTCTAAGAGTTCATCTAAACCTTTTTCATCTTTACATGAAATTTTAATGTTTTTAGATTTATTTTCCTTTAAATCAGATTTGTTTTCAACTACTATAAAAAATGATTTATCAAACATTTCTTTTAGCTGTGCTAACAAACTTTCCTGTTGTTTAATAGAGTAACCACAGGTTTCTGACGGATCTATTACAAACACAATAATATCTGCAAGATATTTAATTGCAGCAATAGCCTCCTGTTCTATTTTGTTTCTTTTAGAAATAGGCCGGTCAAAAAGACCTGGAGTGTCAATGACCTGATATTTTATTTTTTTGTATTTTTCGGTCTTTTCAATATGACCGACGAAAACTTGTTTGGTTGTAAATGGATATATAGCAACATCAGGTTTTGCCCTTGAGATGCATTTTAAAATAGAGGATTTTCCTACGTTTGGATATCCAGCGATTACAACTGTCGGAATGTCATAAATATCTGGCATTTTTCTAAGAATTTTTTGAGCATTTGAAAGAAAAGCCAAGTCTTTTTTTACTTGATTTACCACACTTGACATACGTCCATATATCTCGTTTTGTTTTTCTTTTAGAAAGTCAAGTTCTTTTGATTTTCTTAAAAATCTGCTCTGCTTTGAATATATCATTTGACATGTTTTACGAGCCCAGTCAATTGCTCCTAGAGATTTTTTGAGTTTATCCATATCGATTTTAATCTTAATTATCTCCTGGTAAAACTCGGATAAATTATCAATTGATGGGAAGTTTTTTACATATCCTTCAAGTGTTGAAGATAATGTATTTGCAAAAGCCTCTGTTTTAGCAATTATTTCTTTTTTCTTCCTATAATATGCATCTCTATCTGTAATTTGAACTTTTTTTGTTCTGCGAAATGCTTTGTCAAGAATTTCCTTAGAAGAATTGACTTGAGGTATTTTTCTAAACATAATAATAGAAAAACTTTATGTGATAGGCATAAATTAACGTATTGGTAAAATCAATGGATGAAGGGTACATACTTTCAAATAAATTTAGACGAGCAATATTTGACAGTTTTGTTGCTGGAGAAAAAAATCTAAAGTTTATTGCAAAAAAACATAGAATCATATATAGCGTTGCAGATAAAATTGTCCAGGACTTTGTCACACAAGGAATTGTTGAAAAAAAACCAGAAGGTTTTGTTCTTACAAGAGACGGAGAAAAATTAGCAGAAAGGATATAAAAAGGGGAGTTGAAAAATAATTTATGAAGCCATATCTCTTGCAGACTCTAAAAGAGATAGCATTACTTGGTGCTATTAAAAATAAAATTGAAATATCTTCACTTGATTTAGCAAAACAACTTGATATCAGTCAGCAGACTGCATCTCGTTATCTTTTAGACCTAGATAAAAAAGGTTTTATTTCTCGTGAACTTGGTATTAAAAAACAACTTATTCAAATAACTTATTTAGGAGAAGAAAAACTTCAGGGAGAATTTCTTGAATATCAGCAAATATTCGAACTTACAGACAGAATAATATTCAAAGGAAAGATTGTATCAGGTCTTGGTGAAGGAAAATATTATACTGAGCAAGAAGGATATTACCAACAGTTTGAAACAAAACTGGGTTTTAAGCCTTATCCTGGAACACTTAATGTTGAAATTGAGCCTGTTGAAAAAAACAAGCTTAAGTTTTTAAGAAAAAAACCTGCGATTGATATCACCGAGTTTGAAACAAAAGACAGAACTTTTGGAGGAGTAAGGTGTTTTAAAGCAGAGATAAATGGCGTTTCTGGTGCAATAGTACTGCCTGCTCGTGGTCATTATTCAAATGTTTTAGAATTTATCGCACCAGTTTTTTTACGTGAAACACTAGAGTTAAAAGACAATGACATGACAGATATTGTTATTTATTTCGATGAATAAAAAGATAAGGAGAAAATAGCATATGAAAAATCAGATGGTTGCAGAGGTACTTTATAAAATTGCAGATTTACTAGATGTAAAAGGAGATATTTTTTTTAAAACTCGTGCTTATAGAATAGCTGCTCAAACAATAGAGGTTTTAGATGAAGACATAAAGGATATTGTAAAACAAGACCGGCTAAAAGAAATACAAGGAATAGGAGATGCTCTTGCTAAAAAAATAAAAGAACTAGTTGAAACAGGCAATCTAGAGTATTATGAAAAACTCAAAAAGGAAATTCCTGAAGGAGTTTTAAAAATGCTTGAAATTCCTAGTCTTGGGCCTAAAAAAGTAGCAGCGTTATACAAAGAACTTGGAATAAAAAATATAGATATGCTAAGCAAAGCTTGTTATTCAGGAAAAGTAAGAGAACTCGAGGGTTTTGGAGAAATTACTGAGAAAAACATCCTTCGTGGAATTAAGATGAAGGAAAAAACAAGTGGAAGGGTACTTATAAGTACAGCTCTTGAAAATGGTGAAAAATATCTATATTACCTAAAGAATCATAATAAGATAAAACGAATTAGCATTGCAGGCAGCCTAAGACGCCGTAAAGAGACAATTGGTGATTTAGACATTCTTGCTTCATCAGATGAGCCTGATGAAGTAATGGATTTTTTTGTAAAGTATGAGGATGTGTCAAGAGTTTTGCTTAAAGGCAGTACAAAAACAAGTGTTCTTTTAGACAACGACGTACAAGTCGATCTTCGTGTTGTAGAAGATAAAAGTTTTGGCGCCGCTCTTCAGTATTTTACTGGTTCAAAAGAGCATAATGTTAAAATGCGCAGTCTTGCAATTAAAAATGGTTTCAAACTAAATGAATATGGTCTTTTTGATAAGAAAACAGATGATTTTATAATCGGCGAAAATGAAGGAGATGTTTATTCGAAGCTTGGTCTTAATTTTATAGAGCCGGAGCTGCGTGAAAATCGTGGAGAGATACAAACAGCAGAAGAAAAAATGCTTCCAAATCTTGTAAAATTAAAAGATATACGTGGAGATTTACATGTTCATTCTAATTACAGTGATGGTGCAGAAAAAATCGAAGATATTGTAAAAACATGCATTAAAATGGGTTATGAATATGTAGGAATTGCAGATCATTCTCAGTCCCTGCGTGTTGCAAGAGGCCTGTCAGAAAAACAAGTTGATAAAAAAATTAAAGAAATTGAAAAAATAAATAAAAAATATG
>CAZQXW010000038.1:0-19316 GCA_964597365.1 uncultured Thermoplasmatales archaeon
TTACAAAAAGCTCTGCATGGTCTACACATCCACCACTTGATGAGAGAATAAAAAGACTAAGGTCTATGTAAATTATATTTGTGAGTCATATGTTAGATGGCAATCCAGAGTACGAAGGATCTGGATTTATATCAGATCATTCAACTTTATTTTTGATATTTTCAAATATAATAATGATTTTTCTGGCTCTATTTGAAAACTGGGATCTTATAACCATAATGTTCATATTCTGGTGTCAAAGTGTAATAATCGGAATTTTTACTTTTTTTAAAATATTGGATCTTAAAAACTTTACAACTGATGGGTTCTATATAAATAACAAACAGGCTAAACCAACCAAGTCTACTAAGACAGGAACCGCCTTTTTCTTTTTATTCCATTATGGATTCTTTCACTTTGTATATTTGATTTTTATCCTTGCTAATCCTTTTTTCAATAAAAGCTCTACAACAATTTTTACAGAATTTACAATACTTATCGCGGTTTCAATATTTTTTGCAAATCATTTTTACTCATTCATTTACAATCGTGAAAAAAATGCAAATAAAAAACAGAATATTGGTAAAGTTATGTTTTTTCCGTATATGAGGATTATACCAATGCATTTGACCATAATTTTTGGTAGCTTTTTTTTAATGCAAGGTTTACCTCAATTAAGCTTAATCCTTTTTTTGCTTCTAAAGACCGGGGCAGATGTTGGAATGCATCTCATCGAGCATAAGCAAGATTTATCTGAAAAACTTACAATTTCTTTAAAAAAGTCAGAATATAGACCTGGTGAAGAAATAATTGGCAAAATCGATTTTAAAACAAAGAAGTCTATTAGGGCTAAATCTTTCAAATTGGTTTTTGTTGCAGAGAAAATTATTATAACTCCTTCGAATGATGGCCCGAGAAGGCAAAAATATGAGGTTTATTCAAAAGAAAAAAATTTAGGTGGAGAAAAAGAATATGCTTCGGAAAGTCACAGTTTTATTTTTCATATACCCGAGGATATTTTTAATAAAATTGAGAATTGGAAGGATAAAAAATATTATGAAAAATCAAAGGCAATTATAGAAAAATTAGGTCTTCAAAACTTTGCTAGTTTTGAAGAATATGAAAAATTTTATATAAAAGCAAGATTTGATATTCCACTTGGAATAGATATAAAAAACCAAGTAGAATTTAAAATAAAGTAGATTTCTTTCATTCAGATATTACAATATCCTGTGATTTCTTTATATCAAGCTTTTTGGGAACATCAAGATGAGCTTTTACCATCCAGTTAATACGAGATCTTCCACCCATTGCAACAGCACCAATGACAGATCCTGCTGCTCCTAATTTATCCTCGAGTTGCTCTTGAGCTCTTTGTCTTTGTGACTTTTCATAAAGGATATCTCCAGGAATTGGTATTTCAAAATCATATTCTCCTTTGTGGTATTCTTTTTCCCCACTTATAGGAACGCTAAAATCATAAACTGTTTGATAAGAAGTTTTTGTTCCTTTTGATGTACGTTGAGTTGTTTTTCTTCTTCCTATCAGTGAAATTTGAAGTTTTCTACCGGGTAGTGGTTTTTTAAGATTAAGTTTTATTTTTCCTTTGATATTTTCACCAGGCTTAAAATTGAATTTTTCTAGCGTAAAAGTTATTTTGTCAGGTCCAAATAATCCCATATCTATCTCATCCTCTCTTTGTGCTTTTAATAGGTGTAACCTATTTTTAATAATAAATCTTTTTAAAACAAGTGGCAAAATCTATTAAATAGTTAACAATAATGGAAAAACTGTGCAAGAACTATGTCTAAGATGAAAGTTGCAATGTACTACAACAATAATGATGTTCGAATAGAAGAACAAGAAATCCCTGAAATTTCTGATGATGAGCTTTTAGTAAAAGTAATTGCAAGCGGTATTTGTGGTTCAGATGTCATGGAGTGGTATCGTGTAAAAAAAGCACCAATTGTTCTTGGCCATGAGTTATCTGGAGATATTGTAAAAGTTGGAAAAAATGTTAAAAAATTTAAGGTTGGTGACAGAGTATTTGTAACTCATCATGTTCCATGTAATAACTGTGAACTTTGTAAAAATAATAAACAAACCCTTTGTCCAACAATTAAAAAAACCAAGTTTTACCCTGGAGGCTTTGCACAATACTTGAAAGTTCCAGAGATAAATGTAAGATATGGAACCATTAAACTGCCTGATACTGTAACCTATGATCAAGGAACATTCGTTGAGCCTCTTGGCTGCGCGGTTAGAGGTTTTAGAGTTGCAGATTATAAGAAAGGGGAAACAGTATTAGTTCTTGGATCGGGTATGGCTGGTCTTCTAAATATCAAACTTGCAAAAGCATATGGTGCCAAAAAAATTTTTGCTACAGATATAGAGGAGTATAGGTTAGAAACTGCAGAAAAAATGGGTGCAGATTTTGTTATAAATGCAAAAGAAAATATCTCTGATCAGATACAAAAAAACAACAAAGGCACACTCGTAGATTTTGTAATATTGTGTGCTGGTGTCCCTTCTGCTGTAAAGCAAGCAATCGATTGTGTTAAACCCGGTGGAAAAATCCTATGGTTTGCAATGACAGCACCTGGAGTGGATGTGCCTATCCCATTTTTTGAACTCTGGAATAAACAAATAACGACATATTCAACTTATGCTGCCGAAGGAAAAGATTTGACAGATGCAATAGAACTGTTATCTGCTGGAAAAGTAAAAATTGAGGATATGATAACTCATAAACTTCCGATGAGTCAAACAGCAAAAGGATTCAAGCTTGCAGCAGATGCAAAAGACTCTATGAAAGTGATAATTGAGCCAAATAAATAGAATTATTTTTCGTCTATTGGCTTAACCTCTTTATATGCAGTTTTATATTCGGGGTTTTTTGTTAGCTTATTATGTCTTAGAATTGTTTTTGTTAGGAAAATTATTGCTCCTATGCTACATATTGTCATAAAAATTACTAAGCCAGTATATATTATGTTTGCCTTTGAAAACAAAATAAAAGCTAGATAGTAGTATACTGTTGGAACAAATATAAGTAAGACAATAAAATAGATTAGAAATTTTTTAAATAGATTTATACGTTCTTCAGGAAATATAAAATTCGCACCACAATTATGACAAGTTCTTGCAGATATTTTATCTATTTTTGATTTACATTTATCACATCTTAACACTACTTGTTGCTCTCTTTGCATATGATATCCTACTTTAATATGCAAAATCAAAAGTTTATAATAAATGTTATTATTCCAAAGATTGTGAAAAAACTAAAAGCAGTATGGGAACTGATGCGTCTTGAACACGGGATAATGATATTCTTGGGAATTCTTATAGGCTCGGTCATAGCACTGGGTGGCTCAGGAATTCCTTCATGGGACAAATTCACACTAACCTTTTTTACCGCACTTTTCCTTGAGGCAAGTACATTTGCCTTAAATGATTATTTTGACCTTGATATTGATATTAAAAATAAACGTACAGACAGGCCATTAGTTCGTGGTGATATAAAACCTAAAACAGCCCTTGTTTTGTTTGCAATATTTTTTCCACTGGGTATACTCTGCTCGTATTTTGTAAATTTAACATGTTTTATCATTGCATTATTTACTGCAATTTTTGCAGTTTTATATGATTCACATATGAAACGAGTAAAGCTTATCGGAAACTTCTACGTAGCATATACAATGGCAATACCATTTGTTTTTGGGGCAGCCGCAGTAATAGAGGGAAACACTCTTTCTTTGAACATTCATCCTGCAATTTTTATAATTGCAATAATCGCGTTTCTCGCAGGATCCGGCCGAGAAATAATGAAAGATGTGCAAGACTATGAAGGTGACAAAGAAAAAGGAGTAAAATCCTTTCCAAGATATATTGGTAAGAGAAAGTCAAACATTCTTGCAAGCCTGTTTTTCATAACAGCTATTGCTCTAAGCTTCTTTCCCTTTTTTATGAATCAGTACACTATTTATTATCTGAATGTAGCTTATTTTTTACCAGTTTTAGTATGTGATAATATACTTCTTACTGCAGCACTTCAGCTTTTATTTAAAAAAGAACCAAATCTGAAGATTTATCGTAAGTTTACTCTACTTGCAATTTTCATAGGTTTAATTGCTTTTTTAACCGGTGCGCTCATAAAAATTGGATTTTAGAGCAAATTATATAAAATAATTTATATATTATTATATATTACCTGTTAAAATAACAGTTATCGGTGAATAAATTATGCTAAGTGGCGATGTATCAGGCGTACTGCTTGTCTATATATATGTTGCAATTTTACTCATTATATCTGAAAAGTTATTGGATAACTGGCCAGAACTATCGCGTAAATTTTTACATATCATGGTTGGAAATATAGCATTTTTACTTCCAATTTTTAACACAGGAGAGATAATGGCATTTGTTGCAGCAGCACCTTTTATTCCATTAACATTTCTCATGAGTCCATATACGCCACTTAAATCTATACGTGGTCGTACTAGCGCTGCAGGCCATGGCATGGGCCTTGTTTATTATGTTATAACCTGGACTATTCTTGCTTATCTTTTCTTTGACAACATGGTGGTAATAGCGGTTGCAATCCTTGCAATGAGTTATGGAGATGGCTTTGCATCAGTCATAGGAATTCGCTTTGGAAAGAAGAAATACAATGTATGTGGTGATCAGAAGAGCTATGTCGGAAGCGCTGCAATGTTTTTGTTTACATTTATGACCACTATTGTCGCAGTTCTTTACTATGGTATAGACATCAATAATTACCTTATCGTAGTATTGCTTCTCATATCATTTGTAGCAGCAGTAGTTGAGGGAATAACGCCAAAAGGTCTTGATAATCTAACGGTTCCTTTTTCAACGGTTCTTATATATTGGCTTTTATTACTTTAGTGAGGTACTAATGCGTCTAGTAATAGTTGACGGTCTTGATGGTGTTGGAAAAGACACTCATGCAGAGATTATTGCAAAAAAATATGAAAAACTTGGTGAAAAGGTAATACTCAGATCTCATCCTAGTGATGATAACTATTTTGGACGTAAAGCAAAAAAAGCACTTCTTGGACAAGGTAAATCAGATAAAATCAAAGCAAGTATTTTTTACATGTTTGATGTTCTGCGTTCTATTAGAATATATTATAGAAAAAAAGACATTGATACTCTTGTAATGGTTCGATATCTTGTAGGAACAGCATATTTACCTAAAAAAATTGCAAGTTTTGGCTACAAGTTTTTTTACAATTTTGTTCCAACATCAAAATATATGTTTTTTCTTGATGCAGAACCTGAGACTATCTTAAAACGTATACAAGAAAGAGATGAGTTGGAGATATTTGAAACTCATGAAAACCTTGTAAAAGTTCGCAGCAAAGCACTTAGACTTGTAAGAGACTGGATTATTGTTGATACTTCTGGTTCTATAAATGATACTTTTTCTAAAATAGATGAAAAATTAGCCCTATTAGATAAATAATAATTTTTTATTAAATATAATAATAAAAAAATTTAAATACTTATAAAACAATTATATTACGTAGGATGGGGGAGTTAACCTAATTTTTTCCTATCTCTCCTCACCACCTCCACGGCTTCCCCATCCCCAAAATCTCACATTTTTAGAAGCTTTGACACTACTTCTTTAAAACGAGGAACCGTGTCGCATTTCTCCAATTGAGATGGCCTAACCCATCTGTATCTAGAATGCTCCCAGTCTATTTGTACTTTACTTTTTTTTCGAGTAAAAAAGAGGAAAGGATAAACTTTCCAATTGTAAGTCTCTCCTTTATAAACGTCAGTGAATTTAATTGGATCAGCTGTTTTTAAAAGCTCAACATCTTCTCGGTCTAAACCTATTTCCTCATTAATTTCTTTGAAGGCAGTATCAATGGGGTCTTCACCTTCTTCTACATAACCTGAAACACCACTCCAGAGGCCTTTGTATGTTCTAACTTTATTACTTCTTTTAAGAATTAGAATATTTCCTTCTTCATCTGTTAAAATGCTGGTTGCGACTTTTGGCATTTTGTTTCATCCTTAAATTTACTTCATTTAGTATGTTATGAAGCTAGTAATAATAAATATGATACATGAAAGATGATTGAGGACTTTATTATTATATTGAAAATATATATTTTTAATTAAATTAATAGTTTCAATTACCCCTTATGGATATTTATTAACTTAAATCATCATATTTGCTTGAAAATAGTAAATATGGAGGTAAAACAATAACTGAATAAGAAAAAAAGAATATTAAGAAAACGCAGGAAAATAGTCAATTATGGGTCTGAGGAAAATTATAAATAATATCATGCATATGCATATATACATGTAATTACATGAGGGCATGTAAATGGTTAGAATGACGTTCTCTATATCTGAAGATTTAAAAAAGAAATTAGACACAAGGCCTGATATAAATTGGTCAGAAATCTTTAAGCAAGGTATAAAAAAGAAACTCATGAAATTAGAAAAACTACATGCAAAAGGAGAAATTTAAAATGGCGTGTATAACAATTTCTGTTGAGGAATCGTTAAAGCAAAGATTATCTAAATTTCCTTGGGTTAACTGGTCAGAAATTGGTAGGGAAGAAATGTTAAAAAGATACATTTTTGAAAAATATATCAAAACTAAAAAACTTACAAAAGAAGAAAATGATTTTTGTGAAAAAATTGACTGGCATCCTGTCGACGAGCTACCACTAAACGAAGAATTCATTGAAGAAATAAAAAAAATTAGAAAAGGTAAATATCATAAATACAACTCTATAAACGAATTAAGGAAAGATACTAGTTAATACTATCATATGCACAAATATTTAGTAAGCGATACGTTACGTAAAAATTTAAGAAAAATTTCTAAAAAAGATAAGACTCTTTATGATAAAATATTAAATAAAACAAGTGAAATAATAAATTCAGAAAATATCGACCATTATAAGAATCTGAAATATAGTATGAAAGACTCAAAAAGAGTACATATCGGGCATTTTGTATTGATATTTCAATATGACAAAAAATCAAATACAATTATTTTTGATAATATCAAGCATCATGATATGGTTTACAAAGAAAGATAACTACTAATGCTTATCTTAATACATTATTATTTACAAGTCGCTTTAAAACTTTTTACAAACATAATCTAAGACGGACTCAAATATAGTCATGCCGTCCCCTATGTTTTTATCAAGGCCATTTTGAACCCAGTCTGGATGTTGATGGCGATAAAACGTTCTTTCAGGATGAGGCATCATGCCAAATACATTTCCGATATTATTGCAAATCCCTGCAAGGTTGCCTACTGCACCATTTGGATTCCAAGGATAACCCGCATAATTTCCGTCAGGATCCACATAACGAAATACAACTTGATCATTTTCTTCAAGTTTTTTCAAATATTCTTCTTGTTTTTCTAAAGGAAACATAAGTTTTCCTTCAGCATGAGCACTAGGAATGAGTCTTACATCATCTTTTGGAATTTTACTTGTAAAAACACATTTTCCCTTGTTTTCATGCTTAAGAAGAGTAGGTCTGCACTCAAAGCGATTGGAGTCATTAATGTTTAAACAAGCATCCGGAACAGAATTCATCGTAACATCAAGCCCGGGTAATAAACCTAGTTCTGTTAGAACCTGAAAACCATTACAAATCCCAAGCATAGGATATTCTTGTTCTACAAACTTTTCAAGGTCTTTGCCAAGTTTACTTTTCATACGAGCTGCAAAAATTGCACCTGCTCGAATATAATCTCCTGCGGAAAAACCTCCGGGAATCATAATAATTTGATAATCAAAAACATCTCTTTTTTCATCTTTTGTACAATCAATATGAAGAAGTTGTTTTAAATGAACAAACTCTGGAGAAGCACCAAGACGTTTGAAAGCATCTAGTGATTCTTGTTCACAGTTTGTCCCCTCAATTCTAAGAATCGCAACTTTAACATCACTTTTTTTCACAGTATTTCACCTTATTTGCAAAAAGGGGTAATAGTAAGACTATTATTTGTCTTTTTATTATCGAAAACACACAGGAGACATAAAAATTGGAAATTACAGCATGTCCAAAGTGTGGAAGTAGAAAAATACTACAAGGTCGTCTCAAGGAAGGAGTACTTACAGGATATACAACAAAAGATGTATGCAGAGAGTGTGGCTATAGAGGACCTCCTTTAATATTTGATGATATTGAAAGTTACAAAAACTTTTTAGATTCGTTAAAAACAAAAGAGGACTAAAAGATGACAACAACTTATAACTTAACGCATCTTGACAAACTAGAAGCAGAATCGATATTTATAATGCGAGAAGTAGCATCACAATTCGAAAGACCTGCATTATTGTTTTCAGGTGGAAAAGACTCAATTGTGATGGGACATATTGCAAAAAAAGCATTTTTCCCTTCAAAAATTCCTTTTCCATTTCTTCATGTAGACACAGGTCATAATTTTCCAGAAACAATTGAATATAGAGACAGTTATGTTAAAAAACTTGGAGCAAGACTAATAGTAGGCTCGGTTCAAGAATCAATTAATTCAGGCAGAGTAAAAGAAGAGTCAGGAAAATATGCTAGTAGAAATTATTTGCAAACAACAACATTGCTTGATACAATTGAAGAACACAAGCTAGACTGCTGTATTGGTGGTGGAAGACGCGACGAGGAAAAAGCAAGAGCAAAAGAAAGGTTTTTTTCACATAGAAACGAGTTTGGAGAATGGGATCCAAAAAACCAGAGACCTGAACTATGGGATCTTTACAATGGAAGATACAACATAGGTGAACATTTCCGAGTTTTCCCACTTAGTAACTGGACAGAAATGGATGTCTGGCAATATATACTAAAAGAACAAATCAATATTCCCAAACTTTATTTTTCACATAAAAGAAAATGCATCGTAAGAGATGGAGTACTACTTGCATATACCAATTACATAAACATGGATAAAGAAGAGAAGAAAAACGCAAAAGAAATGCAGGTAAGATGCAGAACAATTGGCGATATGACCTGTACAGGTCTTACAAAATCAAAAGCGAGTACGCTTGAAGAAATCGTAAAAGAAGTAGCACAAATCAGAAGCTCGGAGAGAGGGTCAAGAGCAGATGACAAAAGATCAGAAACAGCTATGGAAGACAGAAAAAAGGAGGGATATTTCTAATGGTCGATCAAAACGCATACCTAGATATGGAACTACTAAGGTTTACAACTGCTGGAAGTGTCGATGATGGAAAAAGTACACTTATCGGACGTCTTCTATATGATAGTAAAACACTTTTCTCTGATCAAATTGAAACCATTGAAAAAGTAAGCCAAAAAAGAGGAGAAAACCTAAATCTTGCACTACTTATGGATGGACTAAAGGCAGAAAGAGAACAAGGAATCACAATTGATGTTGCCTATCGTTATTTTGCAACACCTAACAGAAAATTCATAATAGCAGATACACCAGGTCACCCACAATATACAAGAAATATGGTGACAGGTGCTTCAACTGCAAACCTTGCAATAATTCTTGTCGACGCAAGAAATGGCGTAGTAGAGCAAACCCACAGACACATATTCATATCATCACTCTTGCAGATTCCACATTTTGTAATATGTGTAAATAAAATGGATCTTGTAGATTTTAAAGAAGAAATATACAACAATATCAAAAAAGAAATCAAGGATTTTGTATCAAAACTAAATGTAAAAGACATGTATTTCATACCAATAAGCGCACTTCTCGGAGACAATGTTGTAGACAAATCCAAAAACATGAAATGGTATGAAGGACCAACACTTCTATATCTCTTGGAAAACATACACATTGCAAGCGATGAAAATCTTATAGACTGCAGATTTCCAGTTGAATATGTCATAAGACCAAGAGACGATAAATTCCATGATTATAGGGGATATGCAGGAAAAATTGCAAGCGGAATATTCAAACCCGGTGATGAGGTAAAAGTACTTCCATCAGGCTTTTCAACAAAAATAAAATCAATAGAAGGACAAGACAACAAAAAAATCAAAGAAGCATTCCCACCAATGTCTGTTTCAATCCAACTAGAAGATGACTTGGATGTAAGCCGAGGGGATATGATAGTACGTGAAAATAACCTACCTATTATTTCACAAGATATTGACTTGATGGTATGCTGGATGAACAAGAAAAAACTACAAGTTGGAAATAAATACATAATAAGGCATACTACAAACGAGACAAAATGTCTTGTAAAAGAACTTCTCTATAAACTTGATATAAACACACTCCATAGAATAGAAAATACAAAAACATTAAATCTAAATGAGATAGGAAGAATAAAAATACGTACTGCAAAACCATTGTTCTATGACCAGTATAAAGATAATAGGTCTACAGGATGTATGATTTTAATAGATGAAAATACAAATGAAACTGTTGCTGCAGGAATGATAAGAGGATAAATAAAATGTTTGAAGAATTAAGTGGAAAAGGGCTTTTGATACACCACTGGGATGCAGACGGGATTTCTTCTGCAAAACTAATGCTTGAAAAACTAAAAGGAAGAAATATTACAAATGTAACTCCTATGCTTGGAAACTATTTTTTAACAGAAGAAGAACTGG
This sequence comes from uncultured Thermoplasmatales archaeon, assembly GCA_964597365.1. Lineage (GTDB taxonomy): Archaea > Thermoplasmatota > E2 > DHVEG-1 > DHVEG-1 > CAZKUB01. Next base: position 10,582 of record CAZQXW010000038.1, read on the forward strand.
ATAAATACCAAAACTATGATTTTGTAATAATCGTTGATATGAACCTTCCAAAAGAAAACATCGATATTTTATCAAAAAATGCAGAATTGATGATATTCGACCATCACCTCGGGCCTGAAATCAAAACAGTTCTTCATCATAATCCAATAATCAAAGGAGAAGATCCTGATGAATATCCTTCAGCAAGCTGGATAGTAAATGATTATCTTAAAAATGAGCTCAATCTTTTTTCGCTCTTGGGTGTTGTAGGTGATCATGAGCAAAAAATCAAAAACAATTCTAAATTCTGGCAAATAATTCAAGAGTTCTGCAGCAAACACGATCTGACTTTTGAAGACTTACATAAAATGGTATATCTTCTTGATTCAAACTATAAAGTAGGAGATAAAAAAGCAGTAGAAAAAGCACCACATATACTTTTAGAAATACAAAAACCTCAAGATATACTAAAAAACGAAACATGGAACAAAAACCTAAAAAATATAGATAACGAAATGAATAAAATACTAAACAAGCCAGGTGAACAGATAAACAATCTCATATTTAAAAAAATAAACACATCTTATAACATAATATCAACGGTTACAAGGAAAATATCCTGGAGTACGGGCAAAAATACCCTTGTGATAAATACAGGCTTTTTTGATGATAAAGACCAGATATACATGCGTTCTAAGAAGAATGCTGAGCCACTAATTAAAAAAGGAAAAGAACTAGGATTCAAATGCGGCGGAAAAAAAGAAGTCCTTGGGGCAATAGTTCCAAAGGATAAAACAAACATGTTTATAGAAGAAATAATGCTTTTTTTAGAAAATAAAACCGAGGAATAAAACGTGGAAAAAAAAGCAACAAATGTAAAGTTTCATGAACATAAAATCAAAAAAATAGACAGAGAAAAACTTCTGAATCAAAAAGGAGTAGTACTATGGTTTACGGGCCTGTCAGGCAGTGGAAAAAGCACAATTGCAAACGAAGTAGCATACAAACTACATAAAATGAATAAGATAGCGTATGTCCTTGATGGAGACAATATACGCCATGGTCTAAACAAAGACCTTGGTTTCTCAGCAGAAGAACGTGACGAGAACATAAGAAGAATAAGCGAAGTCGCAAAACTCTTTGCAGACGCAGGTATAATCACTTGTGTCGCTTTTATATCACCTTATAAGAAAATGAGAAATTTTTGTAGGACGCTTGTTGGTAAAGATAACTTCATTGAAATATTCTGCAAAGCAAGTCTTGATACATGTGAAAAAAGAGACCCGAAAGGCCTTTACAAAAAAGCACGAAAAGGAGAAATAGATGATTTCACAGGCGTTTCTGCACCATATGAAAAACCAGAAGCTCCAGATATAACGATAGATACAGAAAAACACAACTTAGATGAAAATGCAGAGATTATAATCAAGAAACTGAAATTTGACAAAATAATATAGAATGGAAAAAGAAACCATGCTTGATAAAGATACGAATTATATAGTTTCAGGTCTTGAAAGATCTGGAACTTCAATGTTAATGCAAATACTTGATGCGGGTGGATTAGAATGTATTTTTGATGAATCGAGAAAACCTGATGAGAATAATCCAAAAGGATATTTCGAACTTGAAGGCGGGAAAATAATAAACAAACTAATCCAAGGAGAATTCCGATTTGATAAATACAAAGGTAAAGTGATTAAGATAACTGCATACGGTCTTAAGTTCTTACCAAAAGGTTCATACAAAATAGTCTACTCTGAAAGAGCTATCGAAGAAATACTTGATTCCATGGAAAAAATGGTGGGAACCAAAGACGAAAACAGATTGGAAACAAAAAAAGCATTTACATCGCTTAATGAGATGATTAAAAAACAAATGCAGGAGAGAGAAGACATAGATACGTTATTTGTCAATTACAATCAAATACTTGCAAATCCTGATGAAAATATTCAAAGAATTCAACAATATCTTAAAATCCCTGAAAGAAAGATCCATGATATGACAAGTGTTGTGGATAAAAGGCTTTATAGAAATAGGAAAAAATGATAAAAGAAAAAATATTTCCAAAAAAGACTCCTCTCTCAAACAGAGATTTTTTCTTTATTATACTTGCTTTTTCCATGCTTGTGTTTTTTTATTTTATACAACTTCCAGAGGGTCTAACATCTATAACAAACACAAATGGGGAAACAATAACACTTACTCACAACGGACAAATAATGATAGGAATACTCTTTATGGCAGCAATACTATGGATAACCGAGCCTATACCTTTACCTGTTACTGCCTTACTAATCATCATCCTTCAACCGATACTTGGAATATTTGAATCAAAAGAAGTTTTTTCACTATTTGGAAACCAGGCAGTATTCTTCTTAATTGGAGCCTTTATAATAGCAGCAGCTGTTGAAAAACAAGGACTTCATAAAAGATTTGCATTAAGATTTTTAGGTTTTTTTGAAAAAAGTCCCAGACTTTTCACACTTGGAATAATGCTTTCATGTGCTATGCTTTCTTTTATTATGCCTGAGCATGGTGTTGCAGCATTGTTTTTACCAATTATAGCTTCAATATTAATTGCGATGAGAATAATTCCAAAGCAAAGCAACTTTGGAAAAATAAGCATGCTTTCAATTGCATATGGCTGCTCCATTGGAAGCCTTGGAACCCTTATCGGTGGTGCAAGAAATCCTTACACGATAGGATTTTTGTCAAGTCTTGAAACTCCTATAAACGTAACGTTTGTCGACTGGATGATATATGCAATGCCAGTGGTGCTGATATCACTGCCAGTGGTCTGGATTATATTACAACTTGCATTTCCAGTTGAGATAAAAGATGTTTCACTTGCAAAAAAAGAAATAAACAACCAAGTAACACAGATGGGTATAATCAATAAAAAAGACTTCTTAATTTTGTTTTCAATTTCAATCTTATTTTTATCATTAATCACTCTTTCAAATCTTACCCTCATGATAGTTTCAGGAATAATTCTCGCTTTGTTCTTATCTTACATATTAGAAAAAAAAGAGTTTACTGTCCTATTCATATTAATATTTGTAATAGCTCTATGGATATTTTTCTCAAGTAGTATCTACTTTGGCCTTGCAGTAGTAGCAATACTTGGCTCTATACTTTTATTTGTTACAGGATCGATAGAGTGGAAAGATGTAGAAAAGAGGGTTCCTTGGGGAATAATACTGCTTTACGGTGGGGCGATAACTCTTGGAATAGGCATACAAACTACAGGCGCTGGGAGTTGGATTGCAACACAACTATTTCAAAACACAGGAGCAAATATTTACCTGGTAATACTTGTGATGATACTATTTACAGTACTGCTCACAAACATAATGTCAAATGTCGGAGCAGTGGCATTACTACTTCCGATTGGAGTTTCTATCGCATCAAATGTTGCAGGTATAAGCCCACTTCTCGCATCAATGATAATAGCACTCTCAGGAGGTCTTGCATTTATGCTAGTGATTGCAACGCCGGGCAATGCTATAACCTATTCATCAGGTTATTTTACAACAAAAGATTTGTTTAAAGCAGGGCTATTTGCAAACATTATTTGTATATTTATAGTATTTACAGTAGCAATCGTCTACTGGATAGGAATATTAGGTTTATGACGAGGCAAAAAAAGATGTTTGAAAAAATATTAGTACCAATATCTTCAGAATTTTACAACAAACAAGTCCTAAGAAGAGCCGTGTTTTTATCTGAAAAATTCAAAAGCAAAATCAAACTTATATACATAATAGAGACAAAAACAATAGATCAGGCGGATAAAATATCAGACACATATCTTTCAGATTTTGAAATAACTGAGACAAAAAAACAAATGATGAAAGGACAAGTAAAAACAGCAGATAAAATAATCTTTGATGATGCAAAAACCTACTTTAAAGAAAAAAACATCAAATTCGAAGCAAAAATAATGCGTGGGGAATTCAGCGAAAGTATTAAATTAGAATTAGAAAAAGAGTCATTTGATCTAGTTTTAATGGGCTTTGAAAAAGAATGCCTTCTAAATTACAGACTTTTAGATAATGTAGACACACCTGTCTGGATAGAAGGAAAAAGCGAGAGTAGAACAATTCTTGCGGTACTTTCAAATCTTGCTCCTAATCAAAAAGTTCCTGAGATAAGCGCAAAGCTTGCAAAAAAACTAAACTGGGATTTAAAAATAATCTATGTAATAGATACAGAAGACAGTGTAGTAGTAAATGAAAAAGGCATGCGCTCAGACAAAAAACAAGAAAAAGATCTTATTTTTACAGGACAAAACTTTGTAGAAGACTTACAAAAAAGAGGAGTCACTGCAGATATTGCAAAAGGAAACCTTGAAAAACAAATAGCAAAAACTGCTGAAAAAATAAATGCAAACCTTGTAGTAATAGGAAGAGAGCAAAAAAAGAAAGGACTGCTCGGCCTTCCTGTAAAAAACATTAAAAAGAAAATGGCTGAAAAATGTAAACACTCAATTCTTTTCATAAATTAACTTTTTTTGTATGTATTACTATAGCAATTCTTTGAGTAAATGTAAAATAATGGATACAGGCTTACCTTTTAGGAAGGTAGATTCATAATGAAAGCGGTCATACTTGCTGCAGGTGAAGGAAAAAGACTAAGGCCTTTTACCGAAACAATGCCAAAGGTAATGCTTCCAGTTGGAAATAAACCTCTATTAGAACATGTTCTAGACGCTGTAAAAAATACAGGAGTTGTAGAAGTAGTTTTAGTAGTAGGATATAAAAAAGAAGTAATAATGGATTACTTCAAAGATTACAAAGGAATAAAAATTTCTTATGTCACACAAGAAAAACAACTGGGAACAGCACACGCCCTGCTTCAAGCAAAAAAGCATGTTAATAATTCTTTTATAGTCCTTTCTGGAGACAACATAATAGATAAAAAAAGCATTCAAAAACTAATACAAGATAAATCAGATCACTCTATTCTTATACAAGAACATTCTCATCCCTCCAAATATGGTGTCGTTTTTTTGGAAAAACAAAAACTAAAAGAAATAATCGAAAAACCCCAGCAAGATTCTGGAAAATTCATATCAACAGGAATATATAAGCTTCCAAAAAAAGTATTTACAAAAATAGAAAACATGTCTAAACAAGGAATACATGATCTAAGCAGCGTAATTCAATCCCTTCTAAAAGAAAAAACAAATATAAACACAATAATCGCAGAATCCTGGATGGATATAGTATACCCATGGGATCTCATAAATATAAACGAAACAATGATACACAGTTCCAAATCATCAACAAGTGGAACCATTGAAAAAAATGTCATAATAAAAGGGAACGTCTCCATTGGAAAAGATACAAAAATATACTCAGGTTGCTACATAGTAGGACCTGTAAAAATTGGAAAAGGCTGCGAGATAGGGCCAAACGTCTGTATTTTTCCTTCAACCTCCATTGGAGATAACACAGCAATTCATCCTTTCACAGAAATACGAAATAGTGTTGTTATGAAAGACGTTCATATAGGCTCAAACTCGTTTTTGGAAAACTCCGTAATTGCAAGAGGAAGCATAATAAATCATAATTTTTCAAGTAATGCCGGTGAAAAAGTAACAGAAATAGATAATGAATTTAGGAAAATAAAAAACATAGGTGCACTTGTAGGAGAAGACTGCACGATTGGAAGCCAAGTAGTAATAGACCCTGGAGTAATAATTGGTCGTAAATGTGAAATTGAACCGATGAAAAGAATTAGAAAAAATATAGAAAGCAACAGCAAAGTGATGTAAACGTGTGCGGAATAATAGGCTACTCAGGATTTAGAGATGCAGATAAAACAGTTATTGACTGTTTGAAAAAACTCGAATACAGAGGATATGACTCTGCAGGAATATCAATAAGTGGTAAAAAACAACAACTTTACAAAGAAGTAGGAGAAATAAAAGAACTAGAAAAAAGCCTTCCAAGAACCAAAGGAACAACTGCGATAGGACACACACGCTGGGCCACACATGGCGGGGTCAACAAAACAAATGCGCATCCACATCTTAGCACAAACAAAAAAATTGCAATAGTACACAACGGAATAATTGAAAACTATATAGAAATAAGAGAAAAACTAGTAAAAAAAGGATACAAATTCGTTTCAGAAACAGACTCAGAGGTACTAGCACATCTCATAGAGGACAAATATAAAAATAATCTTGAAAAAGCTGTAAATAATGCATTAAAAGAAGTCCAAGGATACTATGCTCTTGTGGTAACAAGTACAGATGAGCCTGGAAAAGTAGTGGGGGCAAGAAAAGACAGTCCACTTGTAATAGGTGTAGGAGACAGCGAAAACTTTATCGCATCAGACATTACCGCTTTTTTAAAATATACAAAACGAGTAGTATACCTTGATGAAAATCAAATAACCGTTCTTTCCGACAAAAAAATAAAAGTATTTGATGAAAACCTAAAAGAAATAAAAAAGGAAGAAAACCTGATAAACTGGGACGTACGAGACGCAGAAAAATCAGGTTTTGCACATTTCATGCTAAAAGAAATATACGATCAACAAGACACAGTGCAACACGTAATACGAGGCCGCGTGTCAGAAATGCAGAGGACAATTAATTTCAATGAAAAAATAGAAAACCTTCTCGACGAATCTATAAAATCAATTCATATAGTAGCATGTGGAACCTCATACTATGCAGGACTAATTGGAAAATACATGATAGAGAAACTAACAGACATACCAGTATTTGTAGAAATAGCATCCGAATACAGGTATTTTGGCACAAGAGACGAAAACTCACTAGTAATCGCCGTTACACAATCCGGTGAAACCCTTGATACACTAGCAGCTATAAAAGAAGCAAAAAACAGCGGATGCAAAACACTAGTTATAACAAATGTTATAGGAAGCACTGCAACAAGAATATCAGATGCATATATACTAACTCAATCCGGCCCAGAAATAGGAGTTGCTGCAACAAAAACATTTACGTCTCAAATACTGACTATCTTTTTGATAGCATTAAAACTTGGAATAATAAAAAACAAGATTGGTGCAAATGATTTGTACAACTACATACTCGAGCTCAAAGAACTACCAAGAAAAATAAGAAATGCTCTAGATACAAACGAAGACATATTAAAAGTCGCAAGTGAGCTTAAAAAATCAAAATCAGTATTTTACATAGGTAGAGGAATAAACTATCCAATATCTCTTGAAGGTGCGTTAAAGCTCAAAGAAATATCATATATCCATGCAGAAGGCTTTGCAGCAGGAGAACTAAAACACGGTCCATTTGCACTGCTAACAAAAGAAACACCTGTTGTTGCAATTGCAACAAAAGGACAAACCTATGACAAAATGATAGCTAATATAGGGGAAGTCAAAGCACGTGGTCCAAAAGTAATCGCTGTTGCAGAAGACAGTGATATAGAAATTGAAAAACATGCAGATTTTGTATTAAGGTACCCTTCAAATTCGTATAGTCTATCATGCATTCCAATAATTGTGATATTACAATTACTTGCTTATCACGTTGCAAATCTTAGAAGCTGCAGTATAGACAAACCGCGAAACCTTGCAAAATCTGTAACAGTGGAGTAGAAAAAAATGAAATGTGTAATTCTTGCAGCAGGCGAAGGAAAAAGAATGCATCCTTTAACCTATACAAGGCCAAAGGTAATGCTTCCCATCGCAAACAAACCTCTGCTCGAAAGAAATCTTGTAAATGCAATTAATGCAGGTCTTAAAGAGTTCATATTTATCGTTTCATACAAAAGCGAGATGGTAAGAAACTATTTTGGAAATGGGAAAAGATGGAACGTTCAAATAGACTATATTAACCAAGGGGAACCAAAGGGAACGGGACATGCGATAGGTCTTAGCGAAAAATTTGTTGATGATTTCATAGTTTTATGCGGCGATACAATATTTGGAGAAAAAGACATCAAAAACATAATCAAAAAGAAAAACAGTATGGGCTTATTTAAAGTAGAAAACCCAAGAGAATACGGAATTGTAGAAACAAAAAATGACAAGGTCGTAAAAATCTATGAAAAAATGAATGAGCCATTTACTGACATTATAAACGCAGGAATATATCATTTTTCAAAAAACATTTTTGAATTCATTAAAAAAACTAAAAAATCGCTTAGAGGAGAATATGAAATTACAGATTCTATAAACATGATGGCAAAAAAAACAGATATCTCATCAGTTATGCTAAAACAATGGAGAGATGTAGTCTATCCATGGCACCTTTTGGATGCAAATAAAGAAGTTTTAGAAAAAATTGATAAAAGTATAGATGGAACTGTTGAAAAAAATGCAACCATAAAAGGAAAAGTTGTAATTGGGAAAAATACAGTGGTAATGAATGGGGCATATATTGAGGGGCCTGTTATAATTGGCAAAGATTGTAAGATAGGGCCAAATTGCTATATTAGGCCTTATACATCTATTGGAAATGGGTGTCATGTTGGAAATGCTTGTGAGCTGAAAAATTCAATAGTTTTTGATAATAGCAATGTACCTCATCAGAACTATGTTGGCGACTCGGTAATAGGTTCTAATTGTAATCTTGGTTCTGGAACAAAAGTTGCGAATTTACGTCTTGATAAAAAGAACATTTCAGTTGTACTAAACGGGACAAAAATCGATACAAAAAGAAGAAAACTAGGAGTAATAATGGGAGATAACGTTCAAACTGGTATCAACTCTACATTAAATGTAGGCTCAGTAATTGGAAATAATGTTTTTGTAGG
>CAZQXW010000039.1:0-19171 GCA_964597365.1 uncultured Thermoplasmatales archaeon
TTCGCTGTTTGTGGCCCATGCTTGGTAGTAGTATAGTGTTCCTTCTGTTAGGCTTTGGTTGTTATTTGTAAATTCAGTTGAATCTGCTATTATTCCTTTGCTGAAGTTTTGTGTATAACTTCCACTTATATTTCCATATCTAAAACCGCATGTTGTGTCTGCTGATCCGTTGTCGGCAAGATAACCTCTTAATGTGGCATTGTTTTCTTCCACGCCTGTACTAGTATTGGTTATGACGGTTGGAATATTTGTTTCAATCTCCGTTGTAAAATAATACCATTTTGTTACATTTTCCATTGTGTCATTTACAGCGACTTTCCAATAATAAGGAGTTGAATAATCGCTGAATTCTGAATAAGTATAATTTACAGAGGTATTTGCTTCAACACTTGAGTTTATATTCTGTAGTATGTATCCGCCAGTACTGTTTTCGTACCAGTATATGTTTAGGTTGTGTCCATCTGTGTCGTTTGCGTATATACTGCATTGTGGAGTTAGTTCTACATTGGTTGTACCGTTTGGATATGGATATTTTAGTTCTATTGTAGGTTTGTAGTTTGTTGTAAATGTATATGTTTCATTTGTCCAAACATATCCATCTGTTGCGTTTACGAACCATGTGTATTGTGTTCCACTATCAAGCCCTGATACACTGCAGCTTTTGCTTCCGTTTGCTTCTGAGGATGATGAGTTATCCTGTGAGCCTATATCTGGGCTTGTTTCTATTGCCCAGCTTAACAAGTCACCTTCTGGGTCTTGTATTGTTATGTTTATTGTTGATGTTGTTTTTGGTATGCTTCCTGATTGGTTTGTTGGTGTTTCTCCTGAAAGTACTGGTGCTTGGTTGCTGTCTGTTGTGTTTTCTGCAGTTGCATTGTTTGTACTATAGCATGAGTCTGTATCATTCCAACTCCATGCTTTAAAGCTGTATTGGGTTCCAAAGGACAGACCGGTGACATTTATTGATTCGCCTGTATTATTATACAAAAATGTTCCATCCTCCCTATCTGTTGGTGGCGATGATCCTTGTTTATATCTTATATATGTTTTATCTGCATTTGTTCCTTTTTCCCAACTCAGCTCTATTTTTGTCCTATTTATAGTGGTTGCCGTAAAGCTTGTAGGCGCTCCTGGTATGTATTTGTTTCTTGTTGTAAAATGATATGTTTCATTGTTCCATAGTTCTCCATCCGATAGATTCACGCTCCAGTAGTATGTTGTACCATAATCTGAGAAGTTTGTATTTGGTTGTGTTATGTTTGTTCCTGACGCAAAACTTGTCTCATTGCTTCCGAATTGTTGCCATGCTCCGCTCCAGTTGTTCCACCATGTAGCGTTTAATTGATCGCCATCTGCATCGTTACATATTACGTATAGTTTAGGTGTGAGTTCTGTATCTGTTGTACTATTTGGAGGTGATTCTCCTGTTTGTGTTGGTGCCTGGTTTGTTGTAAATGTAAATGTTTCATTTGTCCAAACATATCCATCTGTTGCGTTTACGAACCATGTGTATTGTGTTCCACTATCAAGCCCTGATACACTGCAGCTTTTGCTTCCGTTTGCTTCTGAGGATGATGAGTTATCCTGTGAGCCTATATTTGGACTTGTTTCTATTGTCCAGTTTATTTGGTCTCCATCTGGATCTTCTATTGTGATATTAATGGTTGATAAAAGAGTGGATACACCGGTTGAGGTATTTAAGGGATTTTCTCCTGATAAAACCGGTGGGTTGTTCGAGCTAGTTGTAAATTCGAACCATTCTCTTGTCCAATCATAAGAGTCTGTTGCGTTTACCCATATTTTGTATGTTGTACTGAATTCTAATCCTGATATAGACAAGGTTTTTGAACCGTTTGTTTCATCATTTCCACTATTCGACTGTCCGTTTTCGCATTCAATTGTCCAGTTGAAAGTATGAGCGTCAGGGTCTTCGATTGTTATGTTCCATGTAAAACTTGTTGATGTTGTACTCTCATTTTCTGGGTTTTCATTTGAGAATACTGGAGGATTATTTGTGTTTGTTGAAACTGAATAATCGATTTTATTATCGCACCATTTCCCGCTATCTATATCATAAGTCCAAAAGGAGTAGTAATATGTAGTTGATTCATTTAGGCCTGTATCATTTACATAGCTGTTTGTAGTATTGTCGATTAGAACGCCTGAATCCCTATCAGCGGGATAGTCTGCAACTCCTGATGTGTTTCTTCTTATCATTGTGTGTGAACCGTTTGTACCATGTGTGAAACTTAAGTTGATATATTCTATTTCTTTTTTAGAATAACTTATTCCCGTTGGATCACCAGGATTAGTCCAGGCTGAAAATGTAACATATGTATCATTCCAGTTGCCTTTGCCATCTTCTTCTGCCCATGAAAAAGCACTGAAATTATATTGTGTACCTGGGTCCAGGCTTGTTGTTGTTTCTGATTCATCTGTATCGTTTTGAGCTTCTAATCCTTCACTAACGCTTGAAGGTGGACTTCCTTTTTGATATCTAATATGGGTTTTAGCAGTAGCACCACTACCTACACTTGCTTCAGTCCATGTATAAGATATTGAAGTGTTTGTTGAAGATGATTCGCTAAGACTTGTCACAGCTGGTGGTTTTGTGAAGAATGTTAGTTCAGAACCATTTGCAAACCCTGCTGTGTTGTTTGCCCATGCTTGGTAATAGTATAAATCTCCACTTGTAAGACTATCATTGTTATTTGAGAATTCTGTTCCTGTGTTATGTGTTCCTGCTATGCTGTAATTTTGGCTGTATGGTGTTCCGCTGTCTGTGTCGTATCTGAATCCTAATGTGCAATCCTCATTTCCATCACTTCTTAAGTATCCTCTAAGAGTTGCATTGTTCTCTTCCACGCCTGTGCTCGTATTGGTTATTACTGTTGGTGTTGTTGGTGTTGTTTCGTCTGTTGTTTGAGGATTATCTCCTCGGGGTGATGTTGTGTTTCCGCTGCTTGTCCATCCTGCATCTGTTGCGATAGCCCATGCTTTGTAATAGTAGTGTGTTCCTGTGTTTACTGTGTGTATGTGTGGTGTTGTTACGTTTCCATCGGGATCTATTTTAGTTCCGTCTCCTGGGTTCCATGGAGTTGGTGCACTTCCTGTCGCGTATTCTATGTATGCTCCGTCTCCTCCTGTTCCATCAGTCCATGTTAGTGTTATTTGTGTTCCGCTGTCAACTGTTGCTGTGAAATCCGTTAATGTTTCTGGCTTTGTCATAAACTGCAGAATCCCTCCTGTGTTGTCCCATCCTGCACTATTATTTGCTTTCGTATCGTAATAATAATGTGTTCCTTGTGTTAGGCTTGTTGCGTTGTAGTTGAATTCTGTTTGATTTGCAATTACTCCTTGACTTTCGTTATTGCTTGTAGGTGGCGTGCTTGTATCATAAAGGAAATAACATGTTGTATCTGCACTGCCGTTGTTTTGTAAGTAACCGTGTAGTGTTGCGTTGGTTTCTTCTATTCCTGTGGTTATGTTGGTAATTACGGTCGGTGGATTTGCTGGTTGTTCCATGGTTGTAAAGTAATACCATTTGGTTATGTTGTCGTATGTATCGTTTACTGCGATTTTCCAGTAGTATGGTGTGTTATATTCACTGAACTCTGTGTATGTGTAGTTTACTGTGTTGTTTGCTGTTTCTGATATGTTTGTGTTGCGTAGTACGTAACTTAATGTTGTGTTTTCGTACCAGTATATGTTTAGGTTGTGTCCGTCTGTGTCGTTTGCATATATCCCGCATTCGGGTGTTAGACTGATCCCGGTGGTCCCATTTGGTGCTGGTGTTCTTAGTTCTATTGTGGGTTTGTTGTTTGTTTTGTTTGATGTGCTTGCATTGTTATCGCTCCATTGTTGTAGTGTTGTGGTTGTGTTGTCCCATGTGGTGTAGCTCCATGCTTGGTAGTAGTATGTTGTTCCTTCGCTGAGTCCTGTGTGTGTGGTGCTTTCTCCTGTATCGTTGTATAGTAGGTTTCCTTGTCCTATTGGCCAACTGTTTGTTGTGTTCCATTCTATGTATGTGTTGTTTGCTCCGTTTCCTTTGGTCCAGTTTAGTGTTATTCTTGTGCTGTTTAGCATGGTTGCTGTGAGGCTTGTTGTTACGTTGGGTTTTGTTAAAAATGAATGTTCTGTTCCTGTTGCAAATCCTTCGCTGTTTGTGGCCCATGCTTGGTAGTAGTATAGTGTTCCTTCTGTTAGGCTTGTGTTGTCATTGCTGAATTCTGTTCCTGTGTTATGTGTTCCTGCTATGCTGTAATTTTGGCTGTATGGTGTTCCGCTGTCTGTGTCGTATCTGAATCCTAATGTGCAAGCCTCATTTCCATCACTGCTTAAGTATCCTCTAAGTGTTGCATTATTCTCTTCTACGCCGGTACTTTCATTAGTTAATACGGTAGGTGCTTCTACTGTTTGTCCTAGCGGTGCATATATACTAAAATCAGTAACAGAATTTGCATAAACATAATTATTAGTTGTATCTACTCCTGTATCACTTGCAGTTGTCCAGACTCCTTCTGTCCAATTATATTCACGTATTACAAGTGTACTTTCACTAATGCTTCCAAGATCTGAGTCTTTATAGGTTATGTTTATATCAACTGTCGAGGAAGAATCATATTTCGTTAAATTTATATATTTGCTAATGTTGTTCCATCCAACTGGATTAGATGGATTATTGGGTATTTTGTGAAGTGATATATTTTTGGCATTTGTTAAATTAAAAGTGGTTGTAGTGCCGGTTAGATTAAGATTTATTGCATTCCCATTTGTTATATTGAAATAACCATTTTGATTAATTACTCCTCCATCGTTCATTGTAAATGTACTGTCGCTGTTGACTTCAAATTCTGCACCTGAGTCGATTTGCATTTCATCTGTTGCAAGATTATCTATTATCTGTAATTTTCCCGATTCAATCGTGATATTATTATCAACTGTTGCAACAATATTGCTTGTTACAGCATTACCACTCGTGTCTATGATAAGATTATATATGTTACCTGTGCTAGATAGGTCAACATTTGTTGCAGATTCTGTATTTATTTCTATTGTGTTGCTATTTGCATTATATGCACCATCAAGATCAACTGCATAATCTGAATACTCTGAATCAACATATATTGTATTTTCTGAAGAACTGCTAAATGTTCCACCTGATTGAATTATGAGCGCACCTATTGTTAGGTCTCCAGTTGCTCCTCCACTTATATCAAAAAACCCTCCATTTTGTATTTCTGCGCGTCCGCCTATATCATGATTTGCTGTATCAGATGAGCAATTGAGAGATCCCCCATTTTGTATAATTAAATCGCCAGTTGTCGTTGTTATCTGGTTATTATTAGTATCTAGAATTCCATCATCTATCATTAAATCACCAGAACTAATTGTAAATGCATTTTGTGAGATTGCAGTATAAGATGTAGATCCAAGGTCTATTATTATCGCCCCCATACTACCATCAAAATAAACGTTTGTATCATCATTTGTGTTTATTTCCATTGGTATGGTTCCATATGTACCTTGGATATTTACAGCATAATTATTTGACTCTGAACTAATATATATTTTAGCATCAGATGAGTCACCAGTTACTACCCCTCCAGAAGAAACATATAAAGCACCAAAACTCATATTGCCAGTATAGCCACTAGCTGCTATTTCTCCACCCGCAGAGATGTTTACTAATCCTAAAACTGTATGATTCACTGAATCGGATGTTGTAATAAAAAACCCATCATCGAAAAGTAACATATCTCCATTAATGTATGCAGCAGTATTATTTACATCAAAGCGTCCATCCTCTATAGTTAAATCGTTTCCGATAGAAAATGCTTCTTGGGAATAGCAATATTTAGTATATGGATCTAAATCAATTACTAAATCCCATATAGACCCTGAGGAGGGACTGAGGTCTATATTTGTATCTTGATTTGTATTTATTTCAATGGTTCCTGAATTATTATAAAATGTACCATCAAGGTCAATTGCATCTCCGTTAGAATCTTCGCTGTTTATGTAAATTGTTCCGCTGCTAGCAGTACACTCTCCTTGTAGGGTTAGTGAACCAATAGTATGATCATTACTTCCAAAAGTTACAGTCGCATCCCTATCTATAAAAAAATCTCCGTCTAAACTAAGAGTTCCAGTAATACCGATATTACCTGAACCCGTGTCAGTTACAGTTATGTTTCCTCCCTCGTCATATGTGCTAGAGTATGTCATTGGAAACACTAAGTTTTGATCAAATGCAACTATCTGAACTGCTGAGGAATTCACAGGGCTTCCTGTTCCATTTGCATTTCTTGGTGTTACTTCAAATTTGTACCAGCTGCTTTCATTAGTATAATTGGAGTCTAGAGTGGTAGAATTTATTCCAAGTGCAGTCCAACTATCAACACCATTTGCGCTTTCATACCACTCATAACTCGATCCACTTTCTACATCTGATTGATTATCATAATAGTCATATGTACCTGATAAGTTGTCAAGTGTGAAGTTATATGGGCTTGTAATACTTACGTTTTCAACATAGGGAACTGTATCTGCTTCTGATATGTTCCAATTTTCAATGGCGGGTGTTGTGTCTTTATTTCCTGCGTAATCTGTTGTTCTTGCTGTTATAACATACCATTTATTATCAGTCCATATCCCGTCTGTATTATTATATGTCCATGCTTCATTATTGCTATCAAAACTATCATCAGACTCTGCTGATAACCATGTTTGGCTGCCCCACTCACTTCCAGTCCAATAAGTATCATCTGTTTCGTTTTTAATTGTGATATTTACTCCATATACATTTCCAAATGTTAGATCAGTTGCATCTCCTGTAATGATTGTAGGTTCACTTTCGTCTGCTATTGCATCTATTGCTGTGTCTGGATTTGATATGTCATAACTACACATTTCGTCAGCTAAGTTTAGTCCATATTCTTCATTTGTAGCATTATCTGCTGTAAGACTATAAAATTCATAGTATCCTTGTCCATCTGGAAAATTAAAACTCCAACTCCAAGGACTAGCTGTATCTGGATTTGTCCCACCTGTATATTTTTTCCAAGAGTTGTTATTTGAATACCATCTGTTTTTTTGATTATAGTTTGCTACAACTACATCTAAGTATCCATCATCATTAACATCTCCTGGAAATATAGAATAGGATGCATTTGAATCTGTAGTGATATCATGACTAGTCCAGCTAGTGCCATCTCCATTGTTTTCATACCACTTGTTTTTCTCATTTTGATTAGCTGCGATTATATCAATATCGCTATCATTGTCTAAATCTACACAATAAATCAAGTTTGTATTGTTTGCATCACTTGTTATATCATGACCTGTGAATGTTTCTAAACCATCATTTTCATACCATCTATTTACTTGGTTATAATTGCCTGAGACGATATCAAGATCTCCATCTCCGTCTATATCAATTGAGTAAATTGATCTTGTTGCATTTGAATCAGTTGTTATGTTGTTACTAGTGAAAGTCTCATTCCCATCATTTTCATACCATTTGTTTGTGCTACTGTCGTCTCCTGCTATAATATCATTATCTCCATCTTCATCTAAATCTATTGAAAAAACAGAATATGTATCAAATTGATCGGCATGTATCGAGTGAGATGTCCATCCTCCATCTCCTGGGCTTCCATCATTTTCATGCCATTTATTAGTGGGAGTGGCCCCAACGTAGTCACTTGATACAACATCTAAATCTCCATCGCCATCTAGGTCTATAACATATACTGAATAAGTATTATCAGCTGCTGAATCGATATCATGACCCGTCCATCCTCCGTCTGTTGGTGTTCCATCGTTTTCATACCATCTATTGTAACTACCAACTTCTCCAGTTATTATATCAAGATAACCATCATCATCAATATCTGCTGCTGTTATACATGTCGTCGTATTCACATCATTTGTTATATCATGGCTTGTCCATCCTGGTGGGTCGCTTCCATCGTTTTCATACCATTTATTTTTTTCACCTGAGTTTCCAATTAGAACATCCATGTCTCCATCTCCATCTAGATCAACTGAATATATTGAATATGAATTATCTGCATCTGTTGAAATATCTCTTCCATCTGAATTTTCAAATACCCAGCTGGTGTTATCATCTGTATATCTATAATATAGTGTTACATTTTTGAGCCCACTAGCATTTGTTCCACCATCAGCTGCGTCAGAGCTATCTATTGTTAAAGGATTATTTGAGCTGTTATACCAATATGAAGTTAATGTGTCAACTGATGAAGTTGGTTTTATATCATCATAATAAAAATCTTCATAAGCAGGGCTTGCATCATCATTTGTTCCATCCCATGCTCTTGCTGAAACATTGTAGTAGTGTCCATTTTTCCAGAAACCATCTGAGCCATATGTTTTAAATGTAAAATCACCAGAGGTAATCTCATCCCAGCCAGTTCCAGAATCTCTCCAAAAACTACCCTCAGGGTATACATTTGAACCTTGAAAACCCCAAGATATTTGATTACTTGCATCTCCACCTGTTTGCTGTTGAAGATAAATATAATATGTATCACCAGGTGTTACAGATATATCTGAAAAATCAACTTCAACCCAGCTGAAATTTGTATCAATCTGGCTTGCTTTTATTGTTTGATCTACCAGCTCATAGTTTAGATCTGGTTCATCAGATGTATTATCACAGATCGAAAGAGTCACATCTGGTGGGCTACCAACTTTTTTAAGATAAAGATCAACTTTTTTTAAAGTATCATTTGTAGGTATAAACTCTGCTGCTAAATCATAAGTATATGTACCATGATTTTCACCATTTTGCAGTATTTGTTTTTGATCGACACCATTTATCTGGTCATTAGTAAGGTTATACGCCCATGTTTCAAAAGTACCACTCCAACTTCCATCATAAACATCGGTTGCATCAACCCATTGCTCTGTACTTCTCCAACCAGTTGAATTATTATAGTAGCTATTTGTGGTATCATCATATATCTGAATTGTTACATTGCTAACCTGTGTTTCATCAGATGCATTACCAGTAATGCTTGTGAGGCTGTTTATATAATCAACATTTGAAGGATTTGTAATATTTGTATCTGGGGCAACTAAATCTGTAGTGTTGGAATATTCTACAATTACAGTAATATAATCTACAGATATTTGCCTTCCAGATGACACATCACAATACACTCTAAAGTTGCTATTGTTAAAATCATTTTTAACCCAAGAGGATCTTCCCCATAAATCACTGCTCCCTCCATAAGTTTCTTCTTCTTCTTTTGTTGCTTGAAAATTATTTGAATAACTTGAACTTGTGTAGCTAGCACCTCCATTCCATGATAACTCAACACCTAAATCACACGCATCTCCCATACTACCAAAAGCCCCAATTTGAACAGTTATTCCATCTATTTGTTTATTATCGGGTATTTTATCATATAAATCAACTCCTTTAATTTCAAAATCATAAAAATCATTTTCATCCATATCTGCTCTTGCCGAGGCTGTTGCGTATGAGTTATCATTAGTATATGCATTTCCTGCATTAGTCCATTCAGTATAATCCTCACTATCAGATGTTGGATTTGTTTTGTCCGTATCGCTAAAAATAGTATATGTTTCTTTATCAGTGTTATTTATTTTTTCTTCACTAAAATTAGAGTAATCATACGGTTCAATTGTTTTTATGTTATTCAAGCATTTAAAATTATCAATTCTACCAATTAGAATTTCATCAGTACTGTTATATACATAATTAATAGGTTTCCCGGTACTACGAATTCGGTATTTCAAATCTTGAGGTTTTAAATCCTCATTTTCAAGAACAAGAGCTGCACTTCCTGCAACAAATGCAGTACTAAAACTAGTGCCACTTCCTCCACCGGCATTTGTTTGAATATCTACGCCTGGTGCAAAACAATCTAGCATAAGATGAGTGTTACTAAAACTAGCAATATTATCAAAATCATCAGTTGCACCAACACTAAAAACGTTCTTTCCACAAGCTGGTGCCACAAGCCCTTTTTCACCAGAGTTTCCTGCTGCGGCTGTAATAAATATGTCCTTTTCTTCCCATGCATTATTGCACATACTTGTCACAAGATTTTCATCACAGAAACCATCACATGTATCAGTTGTGCCTATACTAAATGAAATTACATCTGGGTTTTGTTCTATACACCAAGCAAGACCTTCGAGTACATCTGATTCATAACCAATCCCATTTGAGTCTATTACTTTTGCTACATAAAGATTAACATTAGGAGCAACGGCTTTAATCACATTTGCAACCTTTGTCCCATGACCATGCCCATCATCAACAACATCATCCTCATTTACAAAATCATAGCCACCAGCAATATCTACAACATCTGTGTCAACACCTGTATCAAGAATGCATATTGTAATATTTTCTCCAGTTAGACCAAATTCTTCATATGTTTTATTGAAATTAATAAGTGGCAAACTTTCATTAAGCAGCACAGAAAATGAACTATCTTCATAAAAACCTTCAATAACAGAATGATCTTCTATGTTATTTACAACACTAGTATCCACAGTACCCGCGATTATTCCTTCAGATTCAACATAAGATGTTTTTTTGAAACCCGCTTTTTCAAGCTCGTTTATTTTTTCTTCTAAATCATTTTTGTCATTAAATCTTATTATGATTTGTGTTTCTTTACCGTCTTCAAGACTTTTATGAATTGACTCAGGAAGCTCTATTTCTGGGTTTATCTTTTGCAAACGTAATAGTAATCTTAATAATCTAGACCTAAAAAATGAAGGTTCTAAACTCTTGACAGAATTTAAAAGATCATTCCAATGAGTAGTTGTTTCATAATCATATTTTCCTTCTGAGCTGAAAACCAAATAACTAATTCTACCAGAGTAAATATTTTTTTCATCTGTTTTTACAAAACTCATATTTATCTTTTTTATCTCATCTATCGTAAAGGGTTTAGAATATGATACGTGTTTTAATTCCTTGATTTTCTCAGGTAATTTGTTTATTATGTTTTCAATTTTTATCTCTGTATATGAATTCGGATTTTCTTTTGGATAGGAACTATTTAAAATAGATTTTTCACCTATCTTCATATCCTCTGTTTTAATACCCTCGGAATAAATTGCAACAAAAATCAGTTCATCGTCAGTATTTGAATAAATGCTACGTGAACTTGTTAACCTTTCATCATTCATAATTGTTTTTTCTTCTCTTTTATCTACAATTCTAACAAAGCTTTTGGGCTTGAAAGTATTAAACCATGGGGGATCTTTTACCCATCCTGAGAGAGTAATTGAATTTGTTATGTTTAAACTACTATCGCCTCCTGCGTTTATGCTGTCAGATCCATCAAAATCATATCCTCCGTTTATTTTTGAAGAGGAATTATAAGATGCTCCACTGTTAGCTCCATCGTTGTCATATGATGTAGAATCAAAAATACTACCGGCGCTTTCTTCAAGATGCTGGACCATTATATAATTACTATCCCATGCTCCTGTTTCGTTTTCTTGATTACTGCAACTCGGATTTCCATAGTACATATACAGTATTGTATCCTCTGTAGATGACAGACTTGTAACTTTTACCCATGAAACTAGTTCTCCTGTTCCACCATCAAATTTTTCAATTTCGTGCTCATATTTCGTGGTATTATATCTATTTACAAATACAATGTCTCCACCATCGTTTTGTGCATGCGAAGCAAGTTCATCATCTGAAGATTTTGACAGAAGTACTGGAAAGTTTAACTGATCGGCCTGTACTTTTGTATGATTTATTACTATCCTTTTGCAATAAGACCAGTTACAATCCCACCATTTTGTAGATGAAGACAAGGAATAAAGATATCCTGAATCTGATTCCATGTATTGTGTACTATATAAAAAAGAGGAGTTCATACCACCGACAATTAGGCTAACAGTAATTCCTATTGCAATTACTGCTAACTTCTTATTCATAATGTGCCTCCATTGTTTCTTTTTCTAATTACTATTTCTTGATTGTTCAAAGGCACAATTTCGACAAGGTCTCCACTAGATATATTGTATGCTTCAACAAGTTGACTTGGGATAGTAACAACTAAACTACTCCCAGAAGCTCTAGTTTTCCTAGTTAGAGGCATATACCCATCCTGTGCTTACAGGTATGTATACTAAAATATATATAGCTTGTGTTTTTTAAATATATATAAAAAATATGTCTTTAGTTCTAAATCAGTTATTATTAAAATATAGTTGCCAAATTATTTTATCAAATGATGTTTCAACTAATCAAGATATATGGGCTAGTATAAATAACATTGTAGAAAATAAAAAAGAAAAATAAAATAATTTTTTATTTTTGCTTATGCATCTGTTGTAGTTGCACGAGTATGTACATATACTATACCATTGAATGTGCCTGAAGAATCAGCATCTGAAGGTATGTTTAGTGATATCTGCACCCATACATAATCATCTGTGTTGTTTACAGCGTCTGTATCGTAAGTAGAATATCTCACGTGAGCTGTATCATCCCATGCTGTTGTATCGCCTGCACCATCCATTGTGCTTGAATCCTGATCTCCTGCTGCAAGACCCCATGTGGAGCTTGATGAATCAAGACCAACAGGCCCTTTATTCCATACAAGGGCGCCACTATCGCTGGTTGCTAAGGTGTCTCTGTCACCATGTAACCATATCTGCATATAATCTGCGCCATTTGTGGCTGACACGTTTATATAGGTTATAGTTATGTTATAAGACTCTTCATTTACAATTCCAAAAGCAGCACTGTATGTTTTATTCATACCTGCACTAAGATTTCCTCCTAATTGGATTTTTAAGTCTTGATCGGTACTACCGTTTGTACCATCTACTCTTAAAACACGTATTCCATCTGAGGAATTATCTGATCCAATAAAACGAATATCTGCATCGCTTGGGTGTACTATGCTATATGAATACCCAATTTTTGTGGTAGCATACTGAGTAGCCATAGTCATACTCAAAACAATAATCATAACTCCTATTAACACTAGACGTCTATCTATTCTCATCCCATCACACATCCCTAGAGACTAATATGGAATAAATGCATATACTCTTATATAAACATATCGTAATCAGGTGTATATGCAGGTGCATATCCCTTCTTATCTGTTACCTAAAATATTTGTATTTAGGCCATGTTTAAAATCGACAGATAAATAATTATATGAAGAATTATATAATATAAAGCACTAAGTAGTTACTTTGTTGTAGTGTTTAATATGAAATCCAATACTCTGAGTTATGGCAAAAAAATATTGGTTATATCGATTGTAGCCTTTTTTTTAATTCATTCTTTTACAAGTGCAATTATGGGTAAACAAACAACTGTAAATTTCATAGATGATGCTCAAATTTCTGAGCATTTTGATCTTTTAATAATCTCTCCACAGATTTTTTCTAACTATCTTGAGCCTTTGGTTAAGCATAAAAATAAACATAATATTAAAACAAAGCTTGTAACAATCGAAGATGTGTATGATCAAGTTTTTTGGAGAGGAAAAGATGATGCTGAGAAACTCAAGTATTTTATAAAAGACGCAAAAGAAGAATGGAATATTTCTTATGTTTTGCTTGTTGGTGGCAGAAGAGATCAATCAACAGAAGAATCTTGGTGGATTCCTGTAAGGTACACAAATATTATACGTGATTATCCGGGGCATGAACAATGGCCTGAAGGGGATTTTTTATCAGATTTATATTTTGCAGACATTTATGACTCGGAGGGAAATTTTAGCAGTTGGGATGACGACAATGACGGTATTTTTGGAGAATGGTATGACCATGAAATAGCAGAGGATACACCTGATCTTTATCCTGAGATTGCAATTGGACGTCTTCCTTGTCGCAATATTTTTGATGTTAAAATTGTAGTAAACAAAATTATAGATTATGAAACATCAACTTTTGATGATTCATGGTTTAAAAAACTGCTTGTTGTAGCCGGCGATACTTATCCTGTAAAAACAGATTATATAGATGGTGAAAACCACACACAGCAAGCAATAGATATTATGTCTGATTTTGAATCTGTAAAAATTTGGAGCACACTAGGAAATTTGCATTGGATTAATATTGTAAGGCAATTAAACAAAGGCTGCGGATTTGTGTTCTTTTCAGGTCATGGTGGTGGAAAGTCTTGGTCAACACATCCACCTTATGATAATGATACATGGATTGGAGTTTTTAGGCTAAAACACATGGGATTTCTTTTCAACAAAGAAAAACTTCCTGTATGTCTCAGTGCTAGTGGATGTTTTAACAACATGTTTAATGTAAGTCTTAGCTCTTCTTTTTTGGTCTATTCTAACATATTAAGACTCTTTTATTTTTCTTCAGGCACTCCTCGATGTTGGGGTTGGTCTCTTGTAGCAAGACCTTTTGGAGGAAGCATTGCAACAATTGCCTCTACGGCTTATAGCTATGAATCATCTGATATAAACAGTAAAAGAGGAGGATGCGAATGGCTTGATATCCATTTCTTCGAGGAATATAGGCAAAGCAAAACAAAAGTTCTTGGAGATTGCTGGAGCAATACAATCGCAAGGTTCCTTCAGAACTTTTCAATAAATTGGTCTGACAATTCCACATATGGGGATGCAATTATTGTAAAAAACCTTGAGCAATGGCTCTTAATCGGTGATCCAAGTCTTAAAATCGGTGGTTATTAATAAACTATTTTTTCTTTTTATAATGAAAAACATATTGTTTAGGAATTCTTTTCTTTTTACCAGTCCAATAACCACAAAAATTGCATTTAAACTCAAGAGTTACTTTGCCACCCCATATTGTCTGGTTTTTAACTTTTTTAAGATTATGAAAACATACGGGACATTTATTCATTGTTTTGCGCGGATCGCCTTCTCTGCTGTGTATCTCTATTTTTACAAAACCAGTATTCAGCGCAATAGTTCTCAGACGCATTTCACTTATTGCATATTTCTTTTTTTTGGTATTAATCTCTTCAGTAACAAGGTCTTTGAGTTTGTATTGTGATGAAACAGTTCTATATTCTTTTAGCACTTTTTCAAGTGAATTCCTTATCTGTTCATCACTTGCAATATGATAACTCATCCTAAGAAATGTATCTCTTTACTACTCTTAAATGTTTTATCTTGCTATTGTATTAATAAGATCTGTTCTGCTTACAATTCCTATAAGTTTGTCATTTTCAAGCAATGGTAGTGCTCCTACATTTTTTTTAGTCATAATTGATGCTGCTTTTTCTGCGGTCATATTTGGCTCAGTCCATACTGGCGGTGATTTCATAATATCTACAATTAAAAGCTCATCAAGTCTTTTCTTCTGACGACCTATTGGAAAAGAGCGTTTAAGGTCTGCAAGCGCAAAGGCTATCTCATTGTCAGATATCATACCAACTAATTCTCCGTTGTCTACCACGGGAAGCCTTGCTATGTCTTCGTCGACCATAATGCGTCTTGCATGAATTACTCTATCATCTGAGGAGACTGTGAAAAGTTTTTGTTTCATAATATCTTTTAACTGTTTTTTGCTTTTTACCAAATGGAGTAAATCTGCTTTTGTAATTACTCCTAAAAGACTACTATTGTCTGTTACGCAAAGCATCGTGGGTCCTGGTTTTCCTACTTTTTTAAGTATGGTCTTAAGCTCGGTGTCGGGAGTTATGCAGTCTATGTCTTTGTCTGTTACACTTGATGCATGAAGCCGGGATGCAGGAACGCCTTTCGTTCTAATTGAGCCAAGCTTGTATGCAATATTGTTGTCTGTAATAAGGCCTATTAATTTTTTTTCTTCTAAGACAGGTATCTTTGTAATCTCATGTTTTTTCATAAGTTTTAGTACATGCCGCAAGTTTACGTCTTTATCAACTGTGACAACATCTGTTGTCATAACATCTTTTACTTTCATAACAATTTTCCCTCATACATAATGTGTTTTAAATTTTTTTATTCATATTTCAAAGCATCTATACAATCATCACACAATAATCTTCCATCAATATTTTTAAGACTGGGTGAAAGTGTTCCACAGTCCTCACATTTTCCTGAGAATACTTGTTTTTTGTAAAATGTCTCATCACGGACTGTAATATCATACCACTCACGTGATATCTCATGAAGGATTGGTGATATTCTTGATATGTCCTTTTGAGTTATAATACCAATGAGCTCATCTTCTTCGATTACAGGCAGTCTTCTCACATTGCATTTTCCCATGGTCTTCATTGCTTCTTCAAGGCTTACATAAGGATCGACTACAATCACGGGAGTACTCATCACTTCTGCTACACTAATATCTTCAGGTTTTTCTCCTTCTGCTACTACTTTTTTAATGATGTCGCTTTCTGTAAGAATTCCCACTAGTAAATCGTTTTTGGTGACTAACACATTTCCTATTTTTCTTTTCTTCATAATCTTTGCAGACTCAAGAATGGAAAGTTCTGGTTTTACTATCGCAAGATTTGTTTTCATCGCCTCTTTTACAATTATCTCCTTACTCATCTTTCTTATTCCTCCCCTGAAGGAAAAGCTAAGTATTTATTTCAAGCCAAATCATTAATACCTTTCACGGTATTATATATTTTGTATAAACCATGTCTGCAAGTCAGTATGAGCGTGAACTAAAAGCAATACTCGCCGGAGATACAAAAATACTAGAAAAAATCACAAAAACCTGCTCTGTTATAGAAAAAGATAATTATTTCAGAATCAGAGATAAACCTTTTGCAGTAGTACGTGCAGCAGGCTCTCTTGGTGTAGACCTTGTTGCAACACGTGGAGACATCTCTTTTTTAACAGAAGTAAAAACAAGCATTGGTGATACTCTTCATTTCAGTAGCATGAGTGGCAAACCGCAGAAACAAGCAGAAAGCATGCAAAAAACTTGTGAAAAAACAAAGTCTTTACCCATATATGCTTTTAGGACAAAAGGTGTTCGTGGAGATTCATGGCGTGTTTTTACTCTTGAATTACATAACTTGGATGGTAGAGCCAGTGTTGTTCACAGGCGTCTTCCAAAAATCAAAAAAAGCAAGAATGGTAATTTTGTGATGAAATGGAATGAAGGTATGCCACTTTCGGATTTTATTTTATATATCTGTAAAAATTGAGTTTTTATATTGTTTTGTTCAAAAATTTCCAAATAAAATATATAAATGAAGACTAACAATGTATCATATAGGAAGATAAAGAAGGAAAAAGACTTGTAGACATATATTTTGTCTTATCCCCAGGTTTTATTTTCCTTCTTCCTTTTTAATCAAATCTAAAATTTAACCTTTTTTTGTTAAATATCAATACGAAACTTTTTAGAACCTTTCTGTATTATTGCTGTGCTGATTAAGATGAAAAAAATGCTCGTAGCCTACGATGGATCTGATGCTTCAAAAAAAGCAATAGAAATGGTAAAAAAATGTACAAATAGAGAGGATGAAATAACACTTCTAACAGTGGTTCCTGCAGAACTTGCTGAGTCTTCTTTTACAAAAATGCTTCTTCCAACAATAGACTTAAGCAATATCGTCAAAAGCGGCAGTTTTAAAGATAAAGCAACCGAGTCTTTAAACAAACTCGTAAAAGAACTTCAATTTGATGTTGAAAAAGTAAGGGTTGTCGTTGAAGACGGTGATCCTGCTGATGAGATACTAATAAGTGCTAAAAAAGCAGATGCAGATATAATTGTACTTGGATACAAAGGATATGGCAAAGAAGGAAGATTTCTCCTCGGAAGCGTTACAGATAAAGTAGTACGTCATGCAAGCGTATCAGTGCTTGTTGTAAGATAATTTACTCAAAAATTTCATTATATCTTCTCTCTTTTTTGTATGGTCGATAAAAGGTCATTTTTAGTAAAAAATTTCCAAATAAAGTATATATATGCAGTATTTAGTAAAATATAGCTTGAGGTTGGTGAAGGTGAGCAAATTCACATATTTGTTTAAAAAAATATGTTCTGGAAAATTCACTATGTTTTTCATATTATTTTTATTCATCTTCCAATTTGTGTTTATATTTGATGCTAGTATAGTTTCTTCAGAGATAACTACAGAGATTAGTGAATATGTATTGACTGATAATATTAATAACAAAGCATATGAAGGAAGTGATGGGGGTAAAATTTTTGCTGATGATAATGCCTTATTCTCCTATCAAGAAAGAGTCAATGTCTCCTATGACGATGAAATATATGTAAGTGATTTAGATTATTTAGATGGAAATGAAGACGAATATCAATATCATCGTTTTGAGTTCATTATAGATGAAGATGTATCAGATATAACTCAGATAGATATCACATGGAAAGGATATGGCGGTGGTGCTGAAACAGGCGGAGCAGAACAAACTGGTGGTAAAACAGGTGGTGGCGGTGGAACAAGTTTTGGTATGTATGATAATCAGTTTTATTATGGTCATAGTTTGTGGTTAAAAAATCAATCTGTTTATACAAAAATGAATGAAGGTATTGCTCAAAGTAAACAAACGCTTTCTGCTCAAATAAATAGTGGTTTTAGTGACATTATAAATAATGACAAAATCTATTTTGTTGCAAGATCAAACTATGCTGTTGATACATCTACACAAAGAAATAGTTTTATCTTGTCTTTTTATGCTGAAGTAAAAGTTACATATACTACAGGAAGTCTTGATTCGTTAGATGTTTCTAATCCTAGTTCTGTTATTGAAAATGAATCATTTACTGTTACAGTAACCTCCGGCGGTATCGCTGTAGAAAATGCAGAAATAGAGTTTGTTGGCGAAACATATTACACTGATGAAGATGGAACTGCATTAGTTAAAGCTCCTTTAGTGGACTCTGACATAAGTCATAATTTGTATGTTACTAGTGAGGGATATGCAGATGCAACTTCTTCTATTCTTGTTTTGGATAATGGCAGTTCTTCTGATGATTTATTGTTGCAGATAGCTTCTGTACCTTCTGTTTTAGAGGGTGATAGTTTTGATGTTAAGGTTGCAGATGGAAATGGTACTCCTGTTGATGGTGCTACTGTTGAGTTTCTTGGTGAACCTTTTATCTCTGATAATGGTTGGGTTACTCTTGTTGCTCCTTTGGTTGTATCTGATTCTTATTTTGATATAGCTGCTTCTTTGGAGGGTTATGTTGATGGTTCTGCTCAGGTTCTTGTTTTGAATAA
>CAZQXW010000040.1:0-8600 GCA_964597365.1 uncultured Thermoplasmatales archaeon
TACGGTCACGGAATGAAGGCAAGCATCAAACCGCCGACCATATTGAAGAACTCGCCGACATCCTTGACCCGCCGTTACCCGAGCCGGGGACGGCTGTGTGGTGGCGATACAATGCGCCCGAATGGGCCATAGGTATCGTAGCGGAAGATATAGATGGGCGGGTATATATGCTCTCTGACGGGAACTCTTTCATGTTCAGTGAAATCGAATGGAAACCCGCCTGCATCCCCGGCCCGAGACAGGTAACCGCGACTATTCCGATGACAGACGAATGGCCAAGTGACTCGAAGTATTGCGAGGTCGCTATCGTATTCGACAAGCATGACCAAAGTAGGCGAGTACAGCGAGTAATCACCCGAGCCGAAGCAGAGGCAATGGAGGATGAGTGACACAAAACGTACTCAGCAAGCGACAAGTGTCGACACTTTGGGACAACGTGTCGAAAATGACGCACCGGGGCGACACGACCAACGGCTTGAGGCGGCGTTGGCACTGAGGATTGCACTGGTAGGCACCGGGCCACGATACGTCCATACGGTGCTATCTGACCTCATCGACTGTACCGATGAGCTAATTGAGGCCGTGGAGCAGCGTGACGAGGAGCTTGCTGAGATACGGGTTAACGCGCATAGCACGTACAGCCGGGGCTACAACGCAGCGATAGAGGCGGCAATAAAGAATATACGTCTCAACGAAGAGCCGGAAATATCGGAGTACAAAATTGCTTTTAATGACGGGCTACACTCTGCGGAAGAATCGATAGCCGCTCTACGCAAAGGAGGCGAGGATGAAAGTAATAGCAATTCTTGACCGTTCGGCAGGGAACGAAACCGTTGGCGAGATGTGGCAAGAGACAGCCATTTTCGACGAATCGACACCGGTCGGCAAAATCCTCGATTGGGCTACCTTGCGGTGGAGCGGGTTTGTTGGTGTTGCTGATTTTCGGGGCAACTTGAAAATAACGGTAGGACAGGAGCCCGGCGATGAATAACCCCACAGCCGAGGAGATACAGGTGGCACAAGCCTACTTTGAGACTCACGGCACAGCGATAGACCTCGCCAGACTCAAGCATAGTACCAAACACGGGCGCACCCTCGCCGCTGCCTACCGCGAGGCTATCGAGGCGCTACAGAGAGCACAGAGGTTTATCAGCAACGGCATCGAGTTTGGCTATATCAGGACACCGGAACCGCCCGACCCTGCCGTTGATACGCTGCCCAAGATAAACGCAGTACTCGCTAAGGCGAAGGAGGTAGATGGATGAAGTCAATACGTTTTCTATTTAAGAGCCGGTTTGGCTCGGGGTTCTTCATAAAGAAGTGGGGTAAGGTGAAGAAAATCAACGGAGAGATCAGCGTGAGGGGCTTCACGTTTGTTCTTGAGCCATCGATGTTGCCCGTGCATAGCTCCAAGAGGGGTTATAGCCCTGCTGTACAAAATATCTATCAGCATTTGGGTCTACGGGGCTCGGCGATTATCGAACAGTGTGTTTTCGAAGGGCCTCCGCCCAGCATATGGGAGGCCACAAGTGACTGAATGGATAAGCGTAGAGGAGCGGTTGCCAGCTTACGGCGTTCGGGTGCTGATAACCCGCCTTAGAACACACTCGGATACCGCAGACCGAATGGTGGTAATAGGCCGCCGCACGTACACAGACGGTGGTGGGGAGCATTGGGCGTTAGATGGGCAGGATAGAGACGAGCTTTCGTACAAAGAGCCTTTCGGCAAGGTGGTTAGCTGGACGCCTTTGCTTCTACCCGACCCACCGGAGGACACGGATGAGTGACCGCTACGTAGTCTGGACACACGAGGGAGATATTCGGGCGTGGGTCAAGGACACAAAGGACGGTGCGTTACTTACTACCGGCAAGTGTGCTCAATTACTCAACGACCGAGAAGCCGCAATCGCCCAAGCCAGGGCTGAGGAGCTGGAGAGGGCGGTAACTATTATCGGAGCACAATCTGGACTTTATATCACTGAGAAGAATAGAATGATTAATGCAATCAGAAGTGGGAAATGAAAACGATTAAAGATAGCAGGTCTTGCAAGGTGTACTTTTGTTACATAGAAGACGCCCAGTCCTCTTCAATTGAGAGTGCTGTTGGACACCAACAAGCGTTTTGTACAACCCTATATGTGGGAGACTTTTCCATTTCATACGTTGACACTTCTTTTTCTGCCGACGGCCGCATTATTGCGGACGGAACAGTAAACGGCATGATAATCGTGGATGCTAAGGAAGTTTTTATAGGCACCAAACTTTTATCTCGCGAGTTGTATGTAATGGAAAATGATGCTGTTGGAGTAGAAAGCTTTTCTTTCATAGAGGGGGAGATTACGTTGCAGATAGGAACGATATGTAGGCTTCAGTTCTATACTGACCTCGGATCGTTAGGAGAGCGCTTGCTTGTTCGGATTATGAACTCTGAAGAGAAGCCCTTCATCAACAATCCAGATCGGCGCATTACCATTCACACCGCCGAAGTGATTGAAGGAGAGTTGGGCGTATCTCCTGAAGGTTGGTTTACGGTTAGACCCATCTTGCCGATGTATCTCGGTAAGGGTGCGTGGTTGGCTGGTGAGTTATCCCGAGAAGGGAATACAGTAAGGTTCCAAATATATGGAGAGCGAGTGTCGGAGAAGCAATAACTGGGTTGCGCATTTGTGCCTGTTCGTGTAAAATTGAAAAATCAACCGATCCTTTATGATAAACCGGGTCGGGGGGCGAACGGTAGCCCTGCAACGCATTCAAGCTCCACTGGAGAAGGACGTGCAGGAAGGCCGGAAGAGATAGCGCTATCGGAACGTAGCAAGATTACCGATTGGAAGAGACAGTACCGCCACATATTATATGCTCGTGGTCAGGGCTGAGAAAGGAACCAAACAGGTTCGCCAATCAGAGGAGGGAGGCATATGAAACTATGGTAGACATCCAAATCGGCAACGCGTTGCCGATTTCAAACATGAAGTTCATGACTAAGCCCGCCCTCACAGGCGGGTTTTTTCTTACCCTTGTGTTTGTGACAATCCCATATCATGGTACACTTAGAGTGGAGGGTCAGAGAATCCCATGGCAAGACGCCGGAAAAACAAGTCGAAAGCAGTATCCATAAACGAAGACGCAACAATCAAGAAGTTGACCGCCCAACTGGTAGACCCGCGAGTTCAAACGTGGTTATGGCAGGGGGCACAGGGAGTTCGTGAGAGGATTCTCACACTCAACTTCGAATCTCTCAGACGAGCCGTTGGTCAGATACCATTGATCAACGGCATTATCAATACACGGCAAGACCAGATCATGCCGTTCCTTCATCTCGCCACAGAGCAGAACGACCGAGGGTTCACATTCGAGATCGAAAATCGGACTGAAGATTTCCGGGGAGCCGAAGAGGACCCAGATGAGATCATGCAGCTGGCGAACTTCGTAGAGCAGACCGGGTTTATATTTGACCCGGAGCGAGAAGACGACTTTGCCGATTACATTTCAATGCTGGTCCGAGATACGTACGAGATAGATCAGATCGCGACGGAGATTCAGTATAATCGGTTAGGGGAGCCTGTAGCATTCTGGGCTCTGGACGGAGCGACGGTGATGCGGGTCACCGATAGTAAGCTCTACGATCAAGGAATCCGCTACGTTCAGCGTATCGATGACAAAATCTATGCCCGGTACAAGCCAGAAGAGTTGATCTTCGACTACAAGTTCAAGCGTTCGGATATCAGGTATAGAGGCTACGGTTACAGCCCGGTTGAGATGTGTATCAACATCATCACTACGTTGCTGTTCGGTTACAACTACATCCGAGATCAGCTGGTCCGTGATCGAGTTCCTAAAGGATTCATCTCAGTCATGGGAGACGTAGCCAAGCCGCAGCTGGACGCTATACGAAATTACTGGTATGCGGCGATGACCGGAGCCGGAGCTTCTTTCAGTATTCCTATTCTGCCCAGCGGGAAGGATGGAGTAGGAGTAGACTTCAAGCCTCTAAGCCAGAACAACAAGGATATGGAGTATCACAAAACGATGATGTTCATATCCTCTCTGGTGGGAGCCGTGTTCTCCTTCGACCTTGCTGAGATGGGAATCAAGACAGACGATTCGACTGCACTCATTGGAGAGAATATAGGACCCCGACAACAGACCTCAAAGGATCGGGGTCTGGGCTCGATGCTCGGATTTATTGAGCAACACATCAATAAGATACTTCGAAAGGTAACTCAGAAGTATCGGTTCAAGTTTGTTGGGATCGATCCCGAGGACGAGAGCAACAAAGCCGAGGTTCGGAATAAACAGATCGCTGGATGGAGAAGTATCGACGAGGTCCGTGAAGAGGACGGCCTTGATCCTTACAATGAGGACTGGTCGAAGATGCCGTTGCAGGCTCAGGCGGTTCAGATATTCCTCAATGACAAGCAGGCCGAGCAGCAAGAGAAGATGATGGAACAGGGTGGCGGGTTCCCTGAAGGTAACGGATTCGGAGGAGAGGATATGGGAGGGGAGAATCAGCCTCCTACCCCAAAGGATGAGAACGAGGCCGAGGATGAGCAGCGGCCAGAGAAGACAGAGAAGTCACTCAAAGAGTTCCGTTCGAAGACCGATGAGCGTACTGTACGGATCATAGTGGAGTAGTCCGTTTGGAGGCCAGTGTGACAGCAAGAAAACCTATACCGAGAGCCGTACTTGAAGAGCGGATTCGGATGTATGAAGAGAGAAGTGCCAAGCGCAGACTCTTTGCTGTCCAGTTTGGGGTCTACTTTATGATGGTCCTCGGAGTGATTGCGAGTCAGGCAATTGTAATGGCTGATGATCTTTCGGCTTCCTTTACCGCCATTGAACTGAGTCAGGTTGGTGGATCGATTTTTGTAGCGAGCGTGCTCTACTCGAAGATGGAGGGAGATCGAGGGGACTTAGCAGGAAAGGCGAAGAAGGAAAATGTGGGGCGTGTGCTTCGGCATGCGTTCTATCACGGATTGACGTGGATGACTTTGTTGGGAGCTTGGTGGTGAGTGGTTTTCATACTGATATCGAGAAAGACACTATCGAGAACACCAACTTTCGAAAGGTGATCTTTACCGGGCCGAACATCCAGTTGGTTCTGATGAATCTGAAAGCTGGAGAGGATATTGGGTCTGAGGTCCATATGGACCTTGACCAGTTTATACGGGTAGATGCGGGTTCAGGGAAAGTGGTGATCGGTGGCGAGACGTTCAGTCTGAAAGACGGTTCCGCTATTGTGATTCCTGCGGGAACCTATCACAACGTGATTGCAGGGTCTCGTGGGTTGAAGCTGTACGCCGTGTATAGCAGTAACGAGCATCCCGAGGATGCGGTTCACAAGACCAAGGAGGAAGCAGTGGAGAAGTCACTGATTCTCACCCCGGTACAGTTCGAGTTGCAGAAGGCTAAGAGTGGCGACTCGGAGTACATCAATAAAGATGGGACCTTCAAAGGCGGGTTTGATGGCTGCGTCAAACACCAACGCGAAAAGAAGGGCCTCAGTGAAAAGAGTGCAAAAAAGCTCTGCGCCTACATAGGTCGTCGGGCTGGAAAGATACCTTGAGGAGGGTATGTAAATGTCGAAGTACGCACTGATTGTGTTCCCCGGCGACATTGAGCCGTTGGAGAAATCAAGTCACTCGAATCATCCGGCCAAGCTGTCGGACGTGAAAGCGAGCGGCCGTAGTTTCAGTGGAGCAAGCACGAACAATCCGACCCCGGTCTCCCATCGTGAACGGATGAAGTTTGCGAAGATGGCTGCGCAGAGGATGGGTGCGAGTAAGCCGGAGAATGAGAGTGCACATACCGGCAACCCGACAGTAGACCGGAAAGGTAGAGACGCAGGGGGCAAGGCTCCGCACAGCAACTACTCGACTTCGGTTTCTGGGATGGGAAGTCAGGCGCATTCGAACTTTGATCGGCGCACCGTGATGGTGGCTCTGAATGATATTGGTTCGAGCGCTCCCGAGTCGGCGAAGAAGCATCAGCCTAAGAAAGTACGTAAGCCGAAGAAGTAGAGGACGGGTATGCACTTGCTGGCAATCTCCGTCTGGCGCTACCACAAAAAGAAGAACTGGTTTCGCGATCTCATAAGCAAAAGCATTGTCTACTTTACCGGGTACGAATACACGCATGTGGGTATCTATCTGGCAGGCAGACATTACGATAGCAACATCTGGGAAGGTCGCGATGGAAAACTCAGGACAGGGATTCGATTGGTAACAGGCTGGCCGGAAGATGGACCGGATTTCTGTATGGTTCCGCAAGGCAAGATTGATGAGGCCATGCTTCTGAGGGTTCACGACCAGCTGCATCGTTACCATATCGGTGGCAGACCGTACAACGTCTTCAAGCTTATCGTGTTGGCTTTTGTATGGCCAACGCGTTGGATATGGAGAAAGCTCGGATGGGTTCCTTTCAACTCCGAGGTATTCGGAGAGGTATGCAGTGGGTTCGTGGATGAGGTATTCCGGGCAAGCCATTGGGACCTATTCCCAGAAGAGTATGAAGGCTATACCGTTCCCGGACAGTTTACGAAGATCGAGGGTTGGAAGCGTGTGGAAACCAAAGATGTGTTTCCGGGGAGAACCTAATGAAGAAGCAAATTGTTGTGCTCTACCCATCAGAGTTCATGAAGTCGACCAAGTACAAGCGTCGGTGGAGAGGCCCTGACGGTAAATGGCGGTATGACTACGGCTCTGACGATAAAGCAAAGTGGGGGCCTTCCTCGAAAGAGGATCAAAAGAAGTTCAGTAGCAAAAAGGTGCCGCAGAAGAAACCTGTTCTGAACCCAAAGGTGATGGAAGATATGTCTGCCAGCGACAAGGTTAAGTACGGAGCTTCTGTTGTATCGGGAAAGAATCTTCCGAAGGTAGACAGCTACAACGATATCCCGGTTCCTCCAAAAGTAAACGCGAAGGATCGTAGAGCTTTGAGCAATGCTGTCCACGATGCGGCTCCCGGAGACTACTTCAAGGACATTCCTATAGATGAGATTGATTCCGCTCTCAGGGAAGAGGGATACCTTCTCATTCAGGAAGACGGAACGGCGTGGGCAGGTATGCTGACCGGCACTGACGGAGAGGCTACATTCAGGCTCGGAAAGCTTAGTGAGGGTCGAGAACTGAATGGCGAGGCGACGTACAAACCAGTACCAAACTCTGGATTGCGAATGACGTGGCACCAGATGCGGCCGGGTAGGTGGGAGGTGATCAAGTACATCACTTGATCGGGCGAGATGCCGAAAACGATAAATGGCAAGCCAGTAGATGAGAAGTTGTGGTCTCGGGCTAAGAAGCAAGCCGCTGAAGAGGGGCATGCTGAGGACTGGGGATATGTCATGTCCATCTACAAGAAAATGACTGGACTGTCAAAGAGCCAACCCAGAGGGATCATTACCAACGCTACAGACTGGCGATCTCGCAAGCTGCAAGGAAAGTGCAAGTTCCAAGGGCTGACAATCAGTATTGAGAACAATAGAGGAACGTATCGACAGGGAGTCGATAGTAACGGTCGGCCTTGGCGAACATTCATGCACATCCCCTACGGATATGTGCTGGCCAGTGAAGGAACCGACGGCGATCACGTCGACGTGTACTTAGGGCCACATAAGGATAGTTCACAAGTTTACATCGTTCATCAGCAGGACCCCGATACCGAGAGATATGATGAAGACAAGGTTATGCTTGGGTTCCGATCCGCCGCCGAAGCAAAGGTGGCATACGTTCGCCAGTACGACCGTCCGGGATTCTTTCAGAGTATGACTGAGACCGATATGGCTACGTTCAAAAAGATGCTCAAGGACCGCAAGGGAATGAAGCTCAAGAAGAGTCTGGAGAAGGCTCGGGGAAAGAAAGACCCGATAGGAACGGTACGAAACGGCAGAAAGAAGGTAGCAGATGGTAAGTGGGTACCTATACGTGCATCTCAAGAAGAACGTATCCCAGAACCCGATTTGAAGAAAAAAGGCACTCCGAAAGGTTTCAAGAAGGTGGCTACGTCTCAGTGGAAAGGTCAGGGTCTTGGAGAGACGGGAGCGGACTTTGGGTACAAAGGATATCTGATTCAGAACACAGGAAGCCGATGGATTGTTTTGAAAGATTCAAAGGTGGTTTATCGCACTGATTATGGAGATATGGCTCGATACTGGATCGATGAACATTCTTCTTCTCAAAGTCTGGAGAAAGCAAAGTACACTCAGAAGTATTGGAAGGATGGTCGATGGGTGTATGTCTATGGCGGGAAGTCTGAGAGAGCAAAGGCCGCACCAAAGATGCGAGCATACGCTGCACAAAGAGCCAAGCTGTACGCTCCGGGTGCGGGAAGCAAATTGAAGGACATTAGAAATCTGTCGAACGAAGACCTTCTAAAAGAACATCTTCAGACCTCAAACGATCTTGATCGGTTCGATTCAATGGCGAACACTGACAATAAGGTCCGTCTTACCAATCTTGCGATGCTCCGACAAGAGGTTATTCGGGACGAAATGGAGAAGCGAGGTATGGGAACCACCGATGCGAATCAGTTAATGAAGGCTCTTGTACAACTTCGGATGCCCGTCACCCGAAGAGGAAAGACCTTTATGCAGACGTTCTGGGTAA
>CAZQXW010000040.1:8700-14228 GCA_964597365.1 uncultured Thermoplasmatales archaeon
CTTCGGATGCCCGTCACCCGAAGAGGAAAGACCTTTATGCAGACGTTCTGGGTAAAGCCAGATCAGGCCAAGAAGATACTCGGGAAGCAGAAGGTCGGAAAAGAGGAAGTAGTTCAGGGACCTCCGCGTCAAGGGAAAAGCTATGATGCGAATGCGGTGGTAGCCGGAGAGAAGCTTATTGAGTTTGCTCCAGACAGCAAATCCTTCATTCGAAAAGCCATCGACATGCAGACGGCGATTTATGAGGGCAACCCGCCGCAGTGGGAGGATATCCGAGAGACCGCAGCGAATGAACTCGAAGAGGCGCTGAAGTCGGGAGACACAGGAGCAGGCTGGTACGATGAGAAGATCACGCATACCCGAGCCCTTCTTATGCAGACCTTTCCTCGATTGGGAGACGACACCTCGTGGGGGTTGTTTAGTGCGATCCTCGCGGTGACTTCTCCGAATACGGTAGTCCAGACCAACATGGATACCGCGATCAAGATATGGACGATCTATCAAGAGAGTGGTTCATTACCAGTCAAGCAGCCAAGTGGCAAGGGCTGGCCTTCTCCACTGGCAGAGGGAGCGCTCAAGCGATTAAAAGGAGTAATCGATTCTGAAGGGGAGGCAGGGGTCGTTCAATGGATGAATGAGAAGGTCTCCGGGCGGGAGCTACAGAAGATGAACCCCTCAGTTCGTGAGATTCGGAAAGACGATCTCTATCCACGGTCCCGAGCATTCGGACCAAAGGTGGGGGTCTTTTATTCGAATCTGATGGGTAGCTTCGATGATGTGACAGTAGATATGTGGACGGCTCGATCATGGCGTCGGTGGACTAATGATCTCAAGATTGCTAAGCAAAAGAAGCGTATCGGAGGTAAGCTGCGGGAATGGGAAGTTCCGAATGAGAAGGTCGGAGCTATGGAGCGGCGTAACGTTCAGGCTCTCTTTGAGGGATTGGGCGAAGAGTTTGGCATGAACGTGGCCGATGTGCAGGCGGTTCTTTGGTACTACGAGAAGCGCTTGTGGGAATCAATAGGAGCAACCAAAGTGTCGGAGGACATAGACTATGAAACGGCAGCAAGACGGGCCTATGAAAACATCATCGGAGGCGAGGTCAACGAGGGGAGATTCGAACACGACGTTGCGTCCCTTAGCGCCAGAAGAAGTGGAGGAGCGCGTAAATCGCTTGGCGAGGGAGGGGCGCTTGCCATCCTTCCAGCAAGTGCTTTCCGCGATGGCTCGCATCTCGAAATCCTGAAGAAAGGTGGTAAGTACCTTGCTCGATGGCGTGGGCCGGACGGCAAATGGCGGTATCGCTATCCCAGTGATTCAGAGGGCAGAAAGAAGAAGGCCGATGAGCCAACGTATCGGCAGCAAGACCTGCCCGGTATGTCGGAGGCTGAGGCTGAAAAGCTTCTGAAGGGATTTCGAAAGCGGGCACCGGGTGATGGTAAAGAGAAGACTATTCAGAAGCCGGAGCACCTCGATGCGATTCTTCGGAAGAGCGTGTTCTGTATGATGAGTGCTGGTCGGAACCCGAAAGACCCGGAAGATATGAAGCTCTCTGAGGAGCAGATCAAACAGCGTTACGACAAATTGCTCGCCGATCTCAAGGCTCGTGGTTATGTGTTTACCAGATGCCGAGGAAAGTACGAGAACCCAGAAGAGAGTGTGATGGTAATGGCGCACGACGCCGACCGAGCGGAGATGATGGAGATTGGTGCAAGGTATAAGCAGGACTCTATCGTATTCTCTGATCATGGCCGAGGTTCTCTGATCTTTACTACCGGACCAAAGGCGGGTCAGGAAGATATGGCCGGAGAAGGGTATGAACTGGTTCCCGAGGCAAACGACTTCTATACCAAGCTCCCTCTGGGAGATGGTGAGGTAGTCAAGTTCTCCGTCAACTTGGAAGACATTGAGAAGGCTCTCGGACATCGGATACCGCAAATGTCCCTGCTGAAGAGTGATTCTGGCGCATGGTATCTCTACGAGGGCGGTAAGGTTACACGGTTCTACTGGTTGGGTCCTCTCCAGAAGGCGAACAGCGATCCGAAGATTAAGACCTACTACTCTCCAGAAGAGATCAAAGCCAAGGGTATGCGCTGGGTCACGATTCGCGGAGCGCGTGTACTTCTACAGGGCGACGGTAAAGGTGGTTACGTTGTAGTTGGGGGTGCAGGAGGAAAGCTCAACCACCTGAAAGTGGACCAGATACTCTCGAAGGAAGAATATCGCGCACGCCAGAAAGAACGCCTTATGGCCATGAAAGAGGGCGAGGAGAAGGATCGTTTGGTGGACTCTGGAGAGTATACCGAGCGTGAGCGCCTGCGTCGAAAGAAGAAAGAGCAGAAAGAGAAGCGGAGGATCAAGCGACGTAAAGAGTTCCGTGAAGAGATCAAGCGGCAGTACGTGGACAAGGTTCAAGAGATCGTCAAGGCCAAGACCATTGATGAGTTTATCGGTGAGAACAAGGCGAAGGAGATCGAGGAACGGGTCCGAGAGGAGATGGAGCGTAAGTACGGCTCCAAAGAAGGCAAGAAAGGAGAGGGCAAGGGCGGCGAAGGCGGCGAGTTCGACGATAGCAAGCTCAAGCTTTCAATCCAGAAGAAGACCGATGAGATGAAGCGGATGGAAGCTACCCGGAAGACGAAGTCTCTGGAGAACGCCGCTATGGAATCGCTCTCAAAGGACTTCTTCTCAGAGGCTTCTGGGGTAGTGCATAAGACGGTTGATGAAGAGATGGTCGGCAATGCGGCCGGAGTCGATTCAGATACCGCTTTGGAACTCATGAAGGTCAAGCATCAGATGAAGAAGATGGTGAAGGACACCGAGAAATACGTCCGGGATACGGGCGCATTGAAGGTGGGTACTGTCTTCGCTGGAGACCTCGACGTAGACCTTGATGAGATCAAGCAGGAAGTAGCCGAGTCAATAGAGACCGCTAAGAACATTCGGTTCTATGAGAAGATCACCCCTCATCAGGATCGGATCGCCAAGTATATCGATAACGGAGCCTCCCGAGCATTCAACGGAATGCTGACTTCGATCTATGGCGGGGGATCAGTGTTTACTGAGGAACTCGTTCGAGAGTTGGGGGTCGAAGCGGTAGCCCGTGTTGTCGCGGAGAAGTTGGAGAAGGAAGGTAAAACCGAGAAGGTACTCAAAGCGCTCCGAGAGTACAGCAACACTATTCGAGAGAAGACCGTCGATAAGGCGATGGAGAATGCGGACATCGCCAAAGACGATGCGGCACGTATTATGGGCGGGGCGCAAGGTGAGGATACGATATACACCGAGGCGCAGGCTCGGGCAATGTCGATCAGACACCACGCTTTGGCCTACAACGAATTGGGAAGTGCAGCGGGATCGCTCCGGGCAATGGCTCATGTGATCAACGCATTGGAAGACCCTCCTAACACCAAACTTTCGGTAGACTTCGGGCCGAACGAAGAAAAGGCAAAGCGCCGGATGGAGCGGGCAGGTCTGGTTAAAGGCAAGGGCGCAAAGCTTGTTCGGGGAGCCGACAAGCACTGGCACCTTGAACTGAACACAGAAAAGATCGTTCCTTTCTTCGAGAAGACCGAAGAAGAGATTCGTGCTGATCAGCGGGTTGATGCGATTAAGCGTCACGAAATGAATGACGGTTCACAGGCACGGGGTATGAAGAGTAAGTGGGGATTCAACCCCGCAACCAAGACCTTCGACAATGATATTGCAGCTTCACAGGAAGCAGGGTTTCGCTTTGCTCAGGAGAAGGACAAGTGTCTTCTCGACTTTGGGGCAGGTATCGGTAAGACCTACGTTACAGCCAACCTCTTGACGGATGCTGTAGACAAGGGAGCAAAGAGAATCCTTGTGGTCGTGCCTGCGAATCTCAAAGAGCAGTCGGCAGAGGATGGGTACAAGAAGTTCTGCCCGGATGATGTCGCGGCCATGGTGAAGTGGGCAGACGATAAAATGTCTCCCGAGGCTCGAAGAGCGATGTACGCTGAAGAAGGTATTCACGTTGTCAGCCATAACGCCCTTCAGAACGATGCCAAGTTTTTGCAGGGACAGGGATGGGATATGGTGGTTACCGATGAGGTCCACCAGCTGGTCAACAGTAAGGAATCCCAGAAAGATGTAGGCATGGGCGTGCAAGGTTCGGCGTCTTTCCGTTCGTTGGAGAAGATCGCAGATGCAGCGCCCCGCCATGTGGCTATGACGGGAACGCCCATCAAGACCGATAAGAGCGAAGCATACAAGATCGGTAAGCTTCTCGGAGCGGAGGAGCAGTTGGGTACTCTCCAAGAGTTCACACGCCGGTATAAGGATGTGAACCAGAGTACCAACGCTTTTGGTGCTGCGGAAGTGGATGCGATGCGGAAGTCTCTTTCCTCATTTAGCTACTCTCAGAGCTATGAACTGGAGGTGAAGAAGAAAAGTAATCGCCTTTCAGTAACGAGTTCCCCCGAGCAGCGCCGGGAGTATAGGCGGATAATGGAGGAGTACAAGCAAGCAACGGACGCTGGGAAAGTCGGGGCCTCGGGAACCCGAGACGCTGATCTGTGGAGAGCCTCTCATCTTACCGGAGGTCGACAGAACGCAAAGTTCCGAGCGATGGCTGACCATGTTCGACAGCTGCCTGAAGGGGAGAAGGCTCTTGCTTTCTTTTCGCAGGGTCCAGCGAGAGAAGGAGCGGAAACGTATGCTAAACAGCTGAACGAGGAGTTCGGGGACGGGTTTGCGGTGCACGTCACCTCCAGCGTATCCAGAAAGAAGATTAGTGAGTACAAGCGAGCGATTCAGGGTGATCCTGAGATGGTGAAGAAGTACCCGAACCTTCGCATGATTGTGGCTACCGACACGTTGGCTACAGGTCACAATCTACAGGGAGCGCATACCGTCTACAAGATTGATACCCCACAGAGCAAGGCGCAGGACGATCAGCAGTCGGCACGGTCCTATCGAAACGGACAGACCAAAGATGTGGATATCGTTTATCTTGAAGGGGATGACCCGAATGACATTAACAAGCGGTACAACTTCCGCAAGAAGAGCCGTGAAGCAGAACTCATGGGTAACCCTGAGTCGGTAGCAACCAAGGATGATTCCGGGTTTGGAACACACTTGCTTCGAGCGCAGGACGAATCCAATGGAGAGAAAAATGAGCTACGCACAGCAGCTGCATAAGCAGGCAGACAAAGTCGAGAAGAAGATGGCCGATCTCGGTCAGGATATGCGTCTCGAAGTTGAGCGGCAGAAGGCCATGCTTCCAAAGCTGGAGAAGCGACTCGATAAGGTCAATTCAGATATTCGTGCTCTTGAGACGCGACTGAAGAATAAGGCCGATAAGAACGGAAACTTTGATTTTGAGAAGTTCAATGACCGTGAAGGAATGACTCAGAGGAATACCTACATGACTCTGATCTACGAGCGAGATGAATTGAACAACACGATTATGATGGTTGAGGAGTCTATCGCAGAAGCAGAGACACTCTATGTCGATGGGCTACCTACTGATCAGAGCGCTATGGGACCAAGGAGTACTAAGTGAG
>CAZQXW010000040.1:14328-19003 GCA_964597365.1 uncultured Thermoplasmatales archaeon
ATCGATCTGGTCGAGTTTGACAAAGATGAATGGTTGGTAGAAGACAGCTACGGCGGAATGATGGAGCCTGAGCATGTTCTCGACTATGCGATCCAGAACGATGCGGGATTGGACACCGCGAGAGATGCTATGTACGAGCTTCTCAGCGATATGCGAGAAGAGGAGGGTTACGGTAGAGGTCGCGGTAGGGTAGAGCCTCTGTCGAGTGCTCAACAGATCAGTATTCCCGGATTGGGAGAGTACAGAGAGTATCAAGCGTTTGACCGTGCATATCAGGAAGAGCTTCTTGAAAATAACACCCCAACGGTACAGGCAAATCTGGGAGGAGGTTGTAACGGCACCGCATGGGTTGGTTTGTCGAATGGAGACGAGATAGAAGGGGTGTGGAAGCCTACAGAGGGTGAGGCTCCGGTGATGCTCAGAGACAACATTCCCATGGGAACGTATTACCTCCGAGAGGCGGCCGCATATCAGTTGGATAAGGCGGTTGGCTTTGGTTTGGTGCCTCCTACAGTGATTCGAGAGTTTGACAACGACTATGGTTCGGTTCAATTGTTCGTAGGGGATGCTGATTTTGATGGAAGGTGGAACACTTCCCACGAAGACAGGATTAGAGCTTCGGTCTATGACTTTCTCATGCTGAATACCGACAGGCACTGCGGAAATGTCATGTACTCTGAAAAAAGACCCGTGTTGATTGACAACGGTCTGTGCTTTCCCACCGATGATCGAGACTTTGGGAACGCCTTTTGGCAGAGTCCGTTCTACCAAGAGGGGGTAATCCCGGAAGG
The DNA here is from genome assembly GCA_964597365.1 of uncultured Thermoplasmatales archaeon. Classification (GTDB taxonomy): domain Archaea; phylum Thermoplasmatota; class E2; order DHVEG-1; family DHVEG-1; genus CAZKUB01. Next base: position 15,120 of record CAZQXW010000040.1, read on the forward strand.
TATTATGAACCAGCTACAAAACGCAGACTGGGATACTGTCATAGGGTGGATGGATGATAACGGGATTGAAACAGAGGCGGTCGATTTGTTTACTCAACGGGTTGCTTATTTGTTAGACACCGGTAAGCTTCCGTCTCCGAGAGATGATATTGATCTTCGAAATCGTAAGAACCACTCATGGACAAGGTACCCGAAACGAGCAGTTAGTTCTCGACCATACGAGGACCCCGGACAGATGAAGCTGTTTTCATCACAGGAGTAGACCAATGAGAGTAGGATACATTCGAGCGTTCAACGCAGACCCGCAAAACCCTACAACCGTAGCTCGCCTTACTGTGAATAGAGATGGTATTGTTGAGGTGGAGTGTGTATGGCCCACGCTGATGAACCAACTGTCTTCCGACGGGATTGTGGGACGATTCGGAAAGACCTACCAACTGACCGATGGGTATCGGTTTCTTGAGAATCTGATCTACCATTTTAAGAGTCCGTACCTGCGGGCAGAGGTAGTAGACGAATGAAAATCCTTCCGCTCTTCAAAGCCAAGCGAGCCGCCCAAGGAGAGGTCCGTGTCTGGAAGGATGGGAAGAAGCGGAGAAAGGTAGGCAAGAAGTGGGTCGTTGTTGAGGGAGGTCAGAAAACTGAAGCCAGACAGCTTGCTGACGCTTGGAGGAAGGGGCAAGCCTTGTTTGACTACTCACTCACGACTTCTCTGGGAGGGGAAATCGATGAGGTCCTACAGGGCAGGGGAATCCGTAGCTTTGATGATTTGGTAGAGACGATAAAAGAAGGATCGGCGGATACTGCCCACAAGATATTCAAGGATGCGGTTGATAGTATTCGATCTGTTCCCGGAACGCCGGGAGAGAAGAAGGCAGCGGTCGATCTGTTTGGCCGCGCACTGATTCTTCTGAAGGATCAATACGTCACGAAACCAAAAGCTCGGTTGACGGTGACAAAAACCAGCAAGAAGGGAAAGCAATACCGCGCCTATGAAGAGGGAAAACATACTACCGAGCTTCCGTCGATCAAGCCTTCTACAGCGAAGGCAGAAAAGGCAAAACTGGGAGGTTGGTCGGTCACAGGGACTCTGACTACGGCGCACGTCAAGAAGATGCTCCAGTCTGGGATCGCGACCGTGACCATGGGCGAGCCGAAGGAAAAGAAAGCGTGGGTTCTCCCAAAGAAAGCTGAAGACATGGAGCAGAAGTACAAGAGCGACCATCTTCTGATACGTGTCAAACAGGTCGATAAGAAGAAGCAGCGGACGAGAGCTACGGCAAAGGTTGAGATTAAGCTGCCGTACGCTTTCGCTAAGGCGTTTTTACTGAATCAGATCGAGAGTAAGCGGACCCGGAACAACTTCATTTTTCGGATGGAGCATTCGCAGGGGTATCGTGATTACATGGAGAAGTATGGAGCATGACCAAGAACCAGACCCTCGGAGACAAGTTCAAGGCGTGGTGCGAGAAAGCCGGTAGGCAGGAACCCCCAGCCGATCTGGTAGAGGCACTGAACAACAGTCTCGATGAGGGTACCCGTGTAGCTAAGAGTTATGTGCAAGAGAACCCGAGTCTGTATAAGAACGTTCGATCCTTTCTTGCGAGGTCTCATTGATGTGCGAAGTATGCACCCGAGACGAGGATCATGTTCTCATTGAGGTCCGTCATGTACATGACCGGACGGGTGCGAAGTATGAGGAGAGTATCGCCGCCCTAACCAAGGCGCTCGGTTATGACTCGGATCGGCAACAGAAGGAAATATCCCCCTTCCGAGCGGTTCGCGATCTGGAAGCAATCAGCAAGGATCGGGTAGAGAAGATGCTCCTGAAGCTGTTCAACATGATCGCCAAGCGGTGGTTTGGGTTGGAGAAAGCAAAGAGCGACCCGTTCCTGTTGAATGGCCGAATCTTCATAGACCCTAAGTCCGGGAAGCCGTTGACGAAAGGGCAGTGGGCGACGATCAAGAAAGACATCTTGAAGGTCTTCAGCTACATCTATGGAACCGAGGAAGAGCGGATCGCGTTGCATGCGCTTTCGCTGGGGAAGGTTCTCAAAGGAATGAGTATTCAAGACTCAATTGATATGGGCTACAAGACATTGAAGGCTCAGGTCGATGATACGATGGCCAAGCTTACCGGGCCGCTCTGGAGGAACCAAGTAGACTTTGCTCAGCAACACGCAGGCGAGTTGATTGTTGACCTCAGTCAGAAGCACTACAAGATGATCCACGATACCCTTCAGACTGGGATCAAGAATCGACAGTCGCACACCGAGTTGCGAGAGACGTTGTTCGACAAGTTCGGTGTGATGAATCGGGACTGGAGGCGGATCGCGGAGACCGAGATAGGTATGGCCCAAAATACAGGGCAACTCATAACGGAGATAGAGCGGTCCCGAGAGGGCGAGACGATTTTCATGAAGGGAATCTCTTCCAGTGAAGCCTGTCCGTGGTGCAGAAGTAAGGTAGACGGTCAGACGTTCGTACTACTCGAACAGGCTCCGAGTGGGGGTGGTGACACGGTCATGGTTGCGGGGAAGCCGTACACCGCGATCTGGCCGGGGAAGGATAATGTTGGGAGGGCCAGACGGGACTGGTGGGTGGCCGCTGGTACTCAACATCCGCACTGTAGGTGCACGTTTGTCAGATATATCCCCGGATATGAGGATGTAGAGAAGAAGTTTCAGGCAGCTATGGAGCAGGCGCTTCAGGAAGGGGAGCGTAGCCAGAAGCCGGTGGACGACCCCGAGAAGCTGATAAAACCGACACCATGGACATAGGTTATAGTAGAACAAGGTTTTGAGGTCCGTTGGACCTGTGATAAACTCAGATGTAGAGAGTACAAATCCGATATTGGATTGAGGAGGGCCAGATGGCCAAGGAAAAGAGCAAGGAAGATCAGGTTCAGGAGGAAGACGTGCTGACCACTACCGATTCGAATGAGGTGGAGGAAAAGGCTCCGACCGACTCTGATGGTGGAGACTCTGAGAGTGAAATGTCCGGCAATCCCGAAGCGTCTGTTGATGAGGAGATCAACAAAGTAGGCGCGGAGGTTCAGAGGGTGGCTGCTCCGAAAGAGACTTCTATTGGAGAGCTTGAGATATTCGTGAAGTATCTCGCAGCGCGGGCGCTTTCGGGTCCTGAGTACACTGCTGCTAAGGAACTGTTCCCGAACATCCTCCGAGATTAAGGACGGATAGATGCCTCCAAACTGGAAAACGGTACACGGCGAGCCCTTCGATGAAGAGAAATGGAAACGCGCTAAGGAGCGGGCCGAGGAAGAAGGGCACGCAGAGGATTACGAGTACATCACAGGAATCTATAAGCGCATGGCTCGTACCGGGGAATACAAACCGAAGTTCAGCAAGGAGCGAAAGAAGAAGAAACAGACCGTTCCCGAGTGGAAAGAATCCAAGAAGAACTGGAAGAAAACAGTTAAGAAGGGGTTCACTCTTGTAGTTGGGGGCGATCTTGATGAGTATCGTTGCCCGGAATGCAACATGCTCTTGCTCAAGGGGCGTAACCTTGAGAAATCGCAAGTTGAAATTAAGTGTCGAAGATGTGGAACGCTTGTTTCGACTCGCGGGCTATGATATAGTTTCCATAAGAGGTAAGGGAAACCTTGCCAGAAAAATTAGAGGCTCATGTGAAGCCCACCAAGTCTGATGTTGCAACGTCAGGCGAGGTGGGTTTTTTCATGAGGAGGACCAGATGGCAAACGGAATTGCACAGCTAAGCAACTCCTTTTACAGCCCTCTTGAAGGTGTTCTGATCAAGGCCGCCGAAGAGGACGGGCAGTGGATTGTCTACCTTCAAGCCTCTAACGAGTCACTGGATCAGGACGGTGAGTTGGTTGAGATGGACGCCTTGAGAAAGGCCGCAGA
>CAZQXW010000041.1:0-18476 GCA_964597365.1 uncultured Thermoplasmatales archaeon
TTAGGTCTTATAGATTACGCAAAAAAATATCAAATATTTAGAAATTAAAATTATCTTTTAAACTTTCGAAACGTTGTGTTTTAAAATTTGACATAACTTCTAAGAATGTCTTAAAAACTAATGCGAAATTTTTAGAAGAATCAACATCTTGATTATTTATTATCTCATTATCGGTTGAATATTTGTTCATGATAATGTTTCCATCACGATTATTTTCAATTTTACAATCTATTATTTTGTTTTGTTTTGAAGAAGATATATAAATGCCATGAACCCTGTTATCATATATATTACAATTAGAAATTGTATTTTCATTATTATTGGAAGCAATTGCATCTATTCCACTGTGTGTATTTTCATATATTTCACAGTTTGATATTGTATTTCCTGAGGAGTATTGTAATTCTATTGCATCGCAATTATCATAAAAAATACAGTCCGATATGGTGTTGTAGTTGCATGGATTGCTTTTTCCACCAAGAAGAGCTATTCCTTCGTCTTTGCATCCTTTAAAAACACAATTTTCTATTGTATTGCTATCAGACCACACCGCTATACCTACAGGTGTGTCATATATATTGCAATTACTTATTTTAGCATTATTTGAAGATATTTTTATAGCCTGAGAATAGATGCCTGGGGCCTCATTTGTAATGGTAAAACCAGATACAAATATGTTGGAGGCCCCTACATAGACGGCATATTTATTTTTCTCCGAGATGGGATTTATCAGAGTGCTTTCTTTGTCCTCTCCTACGAGGCTTAAAGATTTTTTAATCTGAATTATTTCTGTGTATTCTCCTGATCTTACATACACAGTTGAACCGGTTTTTGCATGATTTATTGCATCTTGTATATTTGTAAAATCACCGTTACCTGATTTATCGACAACAGCATCGTATTCTTCTGAGCTTATAGTGACGTTTTTTGCAGTAATTGCAACTGTAAGAGTTATTTGAAGAATAAGTAGTATGAATACAGTTATCGCGTATTTTCTAGCCCTTCTCATCTTACCAATCCACTATGAGACATATGTATGTGTGTCAATGTCTCACATTGGATTGTTTTCTATTAAATGATATATAAAGCTTATTTGGAAAAATGTCAAAAAGAAAAAAAGTCAAATTATCTAATTATAGAACCATCCATCTTTTTACAAGAAGAAATAATCTGTCGATAGACATGGGCATTACATTCAAATGAAACATTTACAGAATCATCATAGACCACATCAAAAACACGAGCCTTATCATGAATGAAAGAAATCAATGATTGAGAATTTTCATTTAAGGGAAGCTTGACCTTACATTTAACAAGATCTGGTAGACTATCAATTATCTTATTTTGTAATAAATCAATATTTTTTCCGTCTGAAACAGAAATACACATGACTTTACGATTTTTTGCAAAATCTTGTTTATTAATTGCTTTAGTTTTGTGTTCCATCTCCTTTTCATCAATCAGATCACATTTATTCAAAACAAGAATTATTTCAGATGAAACACCTATACTTAGAAGTTCCTTAAAAGAAGTTTTTAATTTATCAATTAAAACATCCAGATCATCACTAATATCTGCCATAAGCAAAACAACATCAGCAACCTCTATTTCTTCCAAAGTCGAATGAAAGGCATCAACAACCCATGCAGGCAGGTCCCGTATGAAACCTACTGTATCCGTAAGAAGTATAGGAATATCTGAATTAGTAATTTTTCTAGTAGTAGTCGAAAGTGTAGAAAAAAGTCTTCCTTCAACTTTTACTTCTTCACCAGATAGCAAATTCAAAAGGCTGCTTTTACCCGCATTAGTATAACCTGCAAGAGATACAAGATAAAAACCACTAGCGTGTCTGTGACTACGACGAAGTTTTCTTTTTTTAGCAATAGATTTTAGCTCGTCATTTATTTTTTTCATCTGTTTTTTAATCATTTCATAGTAATCATCAACTTGATATTCACCACCAGCCATTAAGCCAGGATGCTCACCTGTACGAGCTCGGTGAATTATTTCACGAACAAAAGGACGCTCATATTTTAATTGAGCAAGCCTGACCTGAAGTTTTGCTTCTTTCTTATCAGCATGCTTTTCAAATATTTTTAAAATAAGATGAAGCCTGTCAAAAACTTCTACCCCAAGGCTTTTCTCAAATAAAAACCACTGAGAGGGTTTGATATTTCCATCTATTACTACCAAATCAATTGAAGTATCGCTGTCTTGAATATATTCCTTCAATTCCTCAAGTTTACCTCGACCGACATAACTGTTAGCATCAGGCTTGTTTCTATGCTGTATAAATTCTTCTGCAACTTCATAACCCAAAGTTTTTGCTAAATCAATAGTCTCAGAAGTATCATCTCTTAGAGAAACAATAATAGCATTTTTCATAAATTAACTAATGCCAGGTAATGGAAGAGCACTACAAAAAACCTAGTTTTTTTATGCAGGCATTATTACAAACCAAAAAAGAAGCATAAAAACAGTGATACTTAGAACAAATATATAATTCAACCTATCTTCATTTTTCTTTGAAATTTTCATATAGCATCCCAACTAATATAGAATTAAACAGCAGCTAATCTTTAAAAAGACTTTTTCGCAGGTATATATGCAATTGATTATACATATGAAGAAAAAAAACGAATTATTTGTTTTTATCAAACCACATAATGGTGCTTAAAAAACGCTGTATAGCAGTCAAATTTCCAACTACTGCAAAATAAATTAAAACACATTCAAGAAGTGTAAATCCATAAATCAGATCAATTCCATAGAAATTTAACAATATATGTTGAATAATTGGTGCAAACATTAGAAGGACTAGTCTGTCGGCACGTCCAAGCAAACCAGAATAATTACGTTTACATCCTACTGCCTGAGACTGTGTACCCATATAACTTGTAAGAAGCATCCCTACAATTGCAATAAAACCTATTCGTATATCACACCAACCACTAAGTGCAAGGCCACCTACCATAAAAACATCAGCGTAACGATCGAGAGCATGGTCCAGAAAATCACCACGAGCCGAGGCTTTTCCTGTAAGTTTTGCAACTTTTCCATCAAGTGCATCAAAAAATCCATTCAAAAAAACAAATAAGGCTGCAAAATAAAGATAAAAATTGACTGGTTCAGTAGAAGGTTTTGAAAAATAAAAAAACAGGCCAGCAATAACTGCAAAAACCAAAGAAACCCATGTTAAAACATTTGGATTAATATTTTTAAACCTCTTTGCAAACTTTGTTAAAAGTGGATCAACATTATCTCTTTGACTGTCAAGAACCATAAAATTTCAACCTTTACATATCAAGAATTTCTTCAGACCAATCAATGTTTCCTATTTTATAATTTTTCATATTAGTAAAATCGTTTTCAATAATTCGGATTATAATCTTGCCTATTTCTTCAATATTTTTACCGGTCGTATCAATTTCAAAAACATCTTTTTCTCCAAAAGAATCTGCAACCTCACATAATATCACATCAAGAATTTCTGCCTCGATGTTTTCTTTAATTTTTTCTTTACTCCATCCTCTTTTTTCAAGATTTTTTCCAAGATTTTTAGGATGAAGACGGAGTAAAAATACTTTATCGACACAATCAAGGCTATGGGAGAGATGACTTTCCACAAAAACAAGTTCTTTATCACCAAAGCTTTCTGAAACATACTGATCTAGTTTTTTAATATCTACAATTTTAGAATCTCTTTTTTCATCAAACTCTGTTACAAAATCGTATTTGTTTATAATCTCATGTAGATCAACTACAAAATAATCTTTATCACGTAAATATTTTGAAACAGATGTCTTTCCAACACCTGGCGTTCCTGTAATTGATATTATCATAAGATACCTATACTAACTCGTGGTAATCATAACCACGGAATCCTTCCTTGAAACAATAATGAAGTTCCTGATAGTCCTTTCTAAACTCAGCTACATCTTTTTTAACCTTTGAAGTACTTTCTTTATCTAGAAGAACTCTTTTGTAAAACTCTGCAACATCCTGCATATCTCCCTCTTTCATACCAATACGCGTAAGCTCAGGTGTTCCAAGACGAAGTCCTGAAGGATTAAAAGGGTCTTCATCACCAGGGATTGTATTCATATTTGTCACAATTCCCGCAGCAACAAGATCTTTTGAAGCTTCTTTTCCTTTACCTGGACCTATCGCAAGAAGTATCTGATGAGATTTTGTAAAACCTAATTTCTCTCCAAAGACTTTGAAACCTCTTTCATGAAGTGCTTGCGCGAGAGCCTGAGCATTTTTAATTGTCTGTTTTGCATAGGCTTCTCCAAATTCCAAATGCTCTGCAAAGGCAATAGCCTTTGCTGCTACATGATGAAGATGATAAGAAGAAGTGACACCCGGAAATACTCCAAATCCTATTTTTCTAAGAAACGATTTGCTATCCTCTGTATTTCCTTTGTGATCCGATACAATCATACCCCCTTGTGGACCAGGCAAAGTCTTGTGAGTACTGCCATTCATACAATCAGCACCTTCACGAAGTGGATCCTGGAATTGTTTACCTGCAATGAGGCCAAGAACATGAGCTGCATCATATACTAGATATGCACCAACGTCATGTGCGGCTTCTGCAAGTTCTTTTATGGGGCTTGGAAACAAAAATACGCTACGGCCATTTAAACAAGCTTTGGGTTTGATTTTCTTAATGAGTTTTACTGCGCCGTCAATGTCTATGTTCATTTCTTCATCATTGAATGGATAAGATACAAGATTGATACCACGAACACCTGCACCACCCCATTTACCAAAACTGATATGTGCACCATTTGCAAGGTCAAGCACACATGCAGTCTCCGCGGGTTTGAGAAGTGCCTTAAGTACTGCAATGTTTGCAGTGGTACCCGCAGTGGGTCTGACATCTGCAAAATTACAGTTAAAAAGTTTTTTTGCAAGTTCCATTGCTTTTTCTTCTACATTGTCAAAGAGTTCACACCCTTCATAATAACGCTTACCCGGTGTTCCCTCTGCATAACGACCATGAAAATCAGATATAAGCATCTCACGACACATAGGAGACAAAACATTCTCACTTGCAATCATGGGAAGAGATGAACCATAAAATTCGTTATTCAGTTTAGCTTGTTTTCTTATGTATTCTACTTCGTCGTACCAACTCATAAATAAAACCCCAAAAGCCTGAATCAAAAACCCTAATAAAAAGCTGTTGGAAAAACCTAGGCAATCTCTATTAAATCACGTGTAGTCTTTGACAAAATATTGCAACCATCAGATGTAACTACTATATCATCCTCAATTCTAACTCCACCAAAACCTGGAATATAAACACCTGGCTCTACAGTGATAACCATGTTTTCTACCAATTCTATTTCAGAGTTTGGACTAAATCCAACGTAACCATCATGAACATTTAAGCCAAGTGAGTGCCCAAGCCCATGAATGAAACATCCTGAAAACTCTGTTTTGTTTATATATTCCTCAGCAGCCAGATGAACATCTTTTGCAGCAATACCTGGTTTTATTTTTTCAAAAGCAATTTTTTGTGCATTAAGTACTACCTCATGCATCTTTTTCTGCTTGTCATCTGCTTCGTTGAAAGTAAAAGTACGAGTTATATCAGAGTTGTATTTATTGTAACTTGCTCCAAAATCACATAAAACAAAATCACCGGAAGACAGCTCTTTTTGTCCATGGCTATAATGTGGCTGAGAAGTATTTTCTCCGAAGGAGCTTATCGTATCAAAAGCAGGTTTATCTGAGCCATATTTTTGCATAATATAATTTATTTCTGCGGCAAGTTCAAATTCTTTCATCCCAGAATTTACCATTTCAGGTATTTTTTGCATAGCTGAATCTGCAATATCTACTGCTTTTGAAATCAAATTTATTTCATCTGCCTCTTTTTCAGCTCTTGATTTAAGAAGCGCACCCGAAACATCTGAAAAACTTTTATTTGGTAGAATGTCTTTGAAATTTAGGAATTCTTTATGGTTAATATTAGAAAAATTAAGTCCAATCTGTGATGCGCTTTTTAAAGACTCTTTCAACAAATGATTAAATTGAGCACCTGTTTTGTATATTTTAATATCAGCATCCGTATTATATGCACTCTCTGATTCTAGTTGACTTACTATCAAATCTATTTTTCCATCAGAAAATAAAACTGCGGCACATCCTTCATAAAGGCCTTGTTTTAGACCTGTTGCATAAAAAAAATTAGTGTCAATAAAAGACTCGCCTGAATTCTTAATTAATATGGCATCTAAAGGGCTTTCAAGATTTTTAAATATTTTTCTAACTTTTCCCTCACCCATTTTCAAACAACCTACCTCAAATATTTTTAGATAATATAAACTAAGCAAAATAAAAAGAATAATTATATATTTATTGGATTTAAAAGTGTTATTTGTACTCTTTTATCAAGCCTTGAAGTTGATCCAAGTCACTTTTTATTGTTTCGACCTGTTTCATTTTTTCTTTTTCAAAAGTTTGAACTATTGCGGGCAAACTTTTGGTTAGTTTATATATGTGAACTGGGCGGCCTTTGCCTTTCTTTTTAAGATCGCGTTTTTTAATCCATCCGCGCCTTCTCATTTCCTGCATAGCAACGCTTACTTCTGGTTGTCGGAGATCTGCGCCTTGCTCTACGTCTGCAGATTTACATTCTTCGACTTGTGAGATAAACATTAGAGTTTTAGCAAGATTCTTTGGCATCCCAAGCTCAGCGAATAATTCCACGGCTTTATCGTCTTTTTCATCCAATACAAATGATCTCTTTCGCTTCATATTCTCCTCAATGTTCTTAATCATAAGTCAGTATTTATATTTTTCTTATTTTTTCAAAAACAGGAGAGAAATTTTATTTATTCAAATTTCTTATTTTAATTTTGGATTCCGCAAGCATCTTTTTTGCAAGGTCATCTGGATAATCCCCAGAGTATACGATCTCTGTGACTCCTGCGTTTATTAGCATCTTTACACAGACCACACAGGGCGTATTTGTACAATAAAGAGTAGAGCCAGAAATAGAAGTCCCAAATACAGCTGCTTGAATAATTGCATTTTGCTCTGCATGAAGCCCTCTGCATAGCTCATGCCTTTGTCCAGAAGGTATATTCATTTCGGTTCTAATGCATCCTACTTCTTCACAGTGTTTTAATCCTTTTGGCGCACCATTGTACCCCGTGCTTAAAATGTGTTTATCTTTCACAAGTATGGCACCTACTTTCCTGCGCATACATGTGCTTCTTTTTGATACAACATGTGCCATTTCCATGAAATATTTGTCGTAAGTCGGCCTCTCTCCCATAAAAATCAAGGTCTTAATGCAAACAGAGGTTAATAAAATTGTCATTTGTTGCAAAAAAAGAATTACATCGGCACAATTAAAAACCATGAATACATTTCATTTATATTATTTTAAAAAAGGGGACAGATAAATATGGGACATAAATATGGAATTTTCCAAAATTCTACAAGGAGTTGTGTCTTTTACAAAGAAGACAAAGATGGAAATCAATCGACTTTTAACATTTTTGTGACACCAAAGAAAGACAATCTAGAAAGAGAGCAAATAATTGCTTTTATTGACAATGAACAACTAAAAACAGATAACTGGTTCAAAGAAGATGTAACACAAGTAGAGGATATTGTAGAAGCATTTGGTGGTTGGGCAACTGATGCACCCATGATGTTTGAAATAGAAGCTCAAAAAAGTATGAGTCAGTGTTTAAGTGCTGCTCTAAAGAAAAAAGATTAAACTTATTTTTTAAGTTTAATTTCAATTTCTTCAAAATCTTTTGGAACAAATGAGTTTTTAAAGATTTTTTTTGCTTCTTCAGCTATTTTTTTATTATCAACATAACGAGGGCTTATGTGAGTTAAGAACAATTTTTCAACATTTGCTTTTTTAGCAATATTTGCTGCTTGAGCCGCGGTTGTATGCCCATATTCTCCAGAAATATCCTCTAATTCGGAATCAAATGTTGCTTCATGAATGAGAACATCTGAGTCTTTTGCAAAATCAACCATTTCTTTAAGCGGGATTGTATCTCCTGAGAAAACAATTTTTCTACCGTTGCGAGGAGGACCTAGCACCATATCTGAAGTGATTTTTTTACCATTTTCAAGAACTATACTTTTGCCCTTCTGAAGTTTGCTAAAGAAAGGTCCTTCAGGAATTCCAAGAGAGAGAGCTTTTGGTTTGTCAAATTTACCCGGACGCATGTCTTCCATTATAGAATAAGCAAGTGCAGGAATGCCATGTTTAACGCGCATAACATTAATGCTATATCCTTCGAAATCCAATACATCTCCACCATCTAGTTCATACGCAATTATAGGATATTTTGGTTTGAAATATCCAAGAGATAGCAGCTGATCAAGTAATTTTTCCATGCCTTTAGGGCCATAAATTTCCAGAGGAATATTTCTATCATTTAGCTGCATTGTTTGAATAAGACCTGGGAGCCCTAGGAAATGATCTCCATGGAAATGAGTAATAAATATCTTTGAGATTTGCATATAGCTAAGTTTGGATTTTTGGAATTGTCTTTGTGTTCCTTCCCCACAGTCAAATAAAAGTACTTCACTTGCACGTTTTATTGCAATAGACGTAACATTACGTTTAACTGATGGCCAGCTACCGCCCGTTCCTAGGAAGATTATACTTAATTGAGTCATAGTCAAATTAACAGGAATAATAAATATTGTAAAAACATTGTGGCTAGTTTTCAAAAACTGCAAAATAACGAGTAAGGCTCTTATGAGCTCTAAATTCGTGTGTTTCTATAAGAGTAAAATATTCTTCGGCTACTTTAATTGATTTTTTATTTGGAAGGCCAATTACGGCTCTTTTTCCTTTTTTCAAAACTTTTTGTATAGATTCAAAAGCTCTATTGTATAAATTTGTCATATCTTCGCCTTTGGTAGTAGTGGATTTACCATAAGGAAAATCAGTTACAACTGCATCTACCAACCCTATTTTTGAGCTTAAATTTCCAATATCGTCACACAATAAATCAAAATCCTTAATACCATATTCCTCAAGGGTCAATTTACATCCTTCTATCATTTTTTCCTCTATATCACTTCCAACAAGTTTGATATCAATCAATCCTGCTTCTAAGAGGATGCCACCGGTTCCACAAAAAGGATCCAGAAGTGTTTCACCAGTTTGTACACATGAAAGATTTACAAGACCAAGCGCTACTTTTGGGTGAAGAGAGATTGGTGAGAAAAAAGGCCGATACTGCACTTTTCTTTCTTCAAAAACCGACCGGTTAATTTCAAAAAGTTTCAAACCAACATATATTTTTTCATCTGTGATGACTGCTCTTATTTCATTTTTGGGTTTTTCAAGGCAAACCTCGTTGTTTTTTGTATAGATACTAGCTAATATCTTTACTACTTTTTGTGAATCTATTTTTTTATTCGAACGATTTTTATATCTTACAGCAACACTACCTTTCATACATATTGGATTATTTTTAGCTTCATTTTCAAGCTCTTTTAAATCCAAAGAACTAGTAAGCAGATATTTATCAACAAAAAAAACTGATGAAAACCTCTTAGAAAAAAGTCTAATTTTTTCATTAGAACAATCCGATTCAATTATTACAATATCTTTTGTTTTTTCAACAACATCATATGATATGTTTTCTGCTTTTAGGCAACAGAAAATCTCCGATAGTGGAAGAGTATCATGCTCTTTTGAAAGTTCGAATAAAATTTTCATAGACAAAACCCTGGTAAAAACTAGTCATTTTTAAAAGTAGCCTTAATAAGAATAGGTGCTAAAAGAGTTGTAATAATTACAAGAAAAACAGTTACTATAAGAATTTGGTCTCCAAAACTTTCTGAGAAAATATTTCTAGCATATGCAGTCGTTACAATAATCAAAGCAAGCTCCATTCTAGGTATCATTCCAACACCTACCTGTAAAGATTCACGGTTAGACATTCCTGCCATTTTTGCACCTACGCCACATCCAAGTATCTTACCAATAATAGCAACGCTGCAAATCAAACCTGTTAAAAGAACAATTGATACAAGTGAAGATGAAAAACCATCTATATTCTGCCAAAGATTTGATCCAACCCATATAAAAAACAGAGGTATAAAAAAACCATAAGCAATTGCCTTAACATCTTTTTCTATCTTAACAGAACGTACGTTCTGACCTATTAAAACTCCTGCAACAAATGCCCCGATTATCCCAGAGATACCTGCCCTATCTGCAAAAAAAGCATAAATCAGAAGTATTGAAAGAGCAATACTTAAGAAAGCTTTTGGAAGATGTATTTTTTCACCTAAATCAAGTACTTTATCAATTACTTTAAGACCAATATATAAGAATATAAAGAAGAAAATAGCAATTCTAAGGCCAAGCCATATTGTATCAAAAAGAGAGCCTACACTCATTACAAAAGCAAGCAAAAAAATTGCTAAAATATCATCTAACACAGCACTACCAAGAATCGCTGCACCAACATCTGTGTCTAGTGCATCTATTTCCATAAGTGTTCTAACGGTTACCCCAACAGAAGTTGCAGTAAGTATCAAACCAACAACAATGCTTTCTTGCAAAGTAAGTTTAATACTAGTAAACTCGTTAAGAAATACACAAGATAAAAATCCTAAAGCCAATGGAATAAAAACTCCACCTATAGCTACAGACGAGGAAGTTTTTCCCATTTTTTTAAGCTTTGAAACACTTATTTCAAGACCAGATATAAAAAGTAGGAACAATATCCCGATTTGTGCAAAAACAACAAAATATTCTGAAGAATGTATATCAAAATTTGGTAAAGTAATTGAATGATCGAAGAGCAATAATTCTTGTCCTTTTATTAGAAAATAACCTACTCCACCTACAAAGATTCCTGCGATTATCTCCCCTAAAACAGCTGGTTGCTTGAACTTATAAAAAATATATCCAAACAATCGGGCGAATATAAGAGCAAAAGCGATCAACAATAAAACGTTGAATATGTCTATTTCCTGCGTTTTTATCAACCTTCTTCATCTTCAACCATAGGATGATACTGAGTAGCTCCATAGTATTTTCTTATAAGTTGATGAAGAGTAAGTTCTCCAACAATCTTTTTATCTTCAACAACTGGAAGCCTCCTCAAATTATATTTAACCATCTTCATTAAAGCATCAATTATTTTATCATCAGGTTTACATGTGATTATACGATGACACATAACATCCTCTGCAGTTTTTGCAGTTCCATGCTTAATAGAACTAACATCAGGCATACCAAAAACATAATTCGGCAGGCGTTTAGGAGCAAGGATGCTTAAGACATCATGCTCGGTAATAATCCCAGCAAGCTCTTTGCTTTCTTTGTCTTTTACAACCCATATATGATTACGAGCACCCAATATAGAGAGAACATGATAGATATCTTCTTCTTCTCCAATAAGCGGGAGATCCCACACTCTTTTATCCATTATTTGAGACACTTTTAACTCGTAAAAGTCGGATATTAATTTGTTTTTCTTTGCCATCTTAAACCACGTAATTGAAAATAAATATTTAAAAACTACTTAATACTAGTACAATTAGTATTCTTCATCATCTCTTTCCTTCTTTTTCTTCTTCATTTTTTCATTTACTTTATCCTTTAAGCTACCTACTCCTTCGAACCATTTGTCCATACCTTCTTCATCAACTTCACCTGTGAGTTTATCAATTTCATATTTAATTTCATCTGTTCCTTTAAACCAGCTTTCATAATCATCCTTTTTAGCTGAAGATTTGTTTGTATTTTTCGCTTTATTTTTCTCATTAGTTTTAACAGGTACTACTTCTCTTTGTTTCCGAGGCCTTGTTATTCTAATCTCTTCGACCTTTGAGTCACTACTTGGTCTAACATGTACAAATTGATCAGAAGAGTCTTTTGAGTCATAACCATATTTTTTAGCATTGGATATATTTTCATCCGAAGAAGTATATTTTTCTACAACTTTATTATCTGAAATTTGTTTAGCACGAGCATAAATGGATTTTCGTTGTCTTAAATGAACAAATACTACAGCTATTAAAAGAACAATAAAAGCTGCAAATAAGGGGAAAAACTTGTGTTCTATTAACCCTTCCCAAAATGGTTTAGCTGGCTTCAGAGTTAATTCCACAGAGCCTGTTTCATATCCGTCTTTTTTTGCTTTTACAATTATAGTTTCTCCATCTTTTGGAGCATTAAGTATAGCATTACCCTGTGAATTAGTTGTTACGGTATTACCCGAACTCTGGATAAAAACTGTAGCTCCTTCAACACGAGTATTATCATAATATACAGTCACATAAAATGGTTCATCAGGGTTTATTAAAAAACTATTTGGAACTATCTCTAGTTTTAAATTATCATTAGCAATATTTTCTGAATCTAATACAGTTATAGTTTTCATATCAGACATAAAACCTGTTTTTGTTGCGTTAATTGAAAAATCAGTGTTTTCTTCAACATCTGGTGCATATAAAGAGAGTATTTCTTCGTTTAAAAGATAAGTCGAACCGTCAAATGTGATATTAACATTATTCTGTGTAGACATTTCATAGCTTGCGTTGTAAGAATAAACAATTATCGAAAATTCTTCGCCTTCTTCAATTTCATCCAGGCAATCTATATACAGTTGCTCACTATCTGAAGATACGGATGAAAATGTACTACTCAAAACTAGCAATAAAGTAAAAATGAAAATAGCGTTTATGCTAAGTTTAAACTTCGAAATTTTTTTCCTCATTAACCACCTTTTACTATAGAATACTGCATTTTACAGATGTTTTACTATATATTTATGTCTTTTCAAAATAAGAATAAAATAAAGGCAAAAAGGAGTGTTTTATAAAAATTCAATAAAAATTATTTTTTTAGCAAAATATTTATTAAATATAAAATATATTATTATAATTGCAAATAGTCGCCAGTTTAGTTAAAAACGGTAACTATTGTAAAAGAAGATTTATATATAAAAATCTCCAAAAATAACACACGTAGGTGAGAAACGACATGTCATTAAACAAGAGACTTACAGCATCTGTAATAACTTTCGTTGTAATATTAAGTGTATTTTTAGTACCTTTAACAGATAGAGCAAATGCAGAAGACGAGTTATTTGATGCAGAGTCTATCCTTGAGATAATCAATCTCGGTAAACAATTAATTGATTTTGATAATGTAATGGACCCACATCCTTTCAGATTTATTGGAGTATGGAATAGCAATGACACTATGACAATTAATGGAAGTATGGCTTTTGATCTATACTTTTCATCAACCATTCTTACTCAATTAGAGTTTTTAGAGTTTCAAGATAGTATCGAAATAAGTGTACACCATAAAGATGAGAGTGGTTTGGTAAAACAAGTTGAAAGCGCAAATTTAACAATGACATTAACGCCCGACTTCTTAACAGAATTTGTACAGGACTACCATATAACACTTAATGATATCTATCTAGAACTAGAGGAAAATGACCAACTAATCTTTATAATTGAAATTGTACAAAGTGAAAAACCTTTAAATGATTTTGTTGAAAAAAGATTTGATACTAAGATAAAAAATAGAATTGAAAAAATTATAAACCTGATGAAAAAAACAGGAGACCCTGATTTAGAAAATATCAGTATAATGGTAGAAGACGTGCTAAATAATCTTTCAGAACTAGATATAGACGGAGATGAATTTGGCGCTCTTGTAAACGTATTAGTTTCATCTGCTTTTTACTACGGCTCAAGCTCATATCCATCACTTGTTAAATTTTCAACAGAAGAAGGTGACAACCACACACTTTATTTCCAAAATGAAATAGACTACTCATTTGAATCTACGTTCACAGATTTTGGATACATAAAAACGATGAACTCAACAGCACCATCAGTTGATGCAAATTACGCTTATCCACCTATAGCAGTCAATATCGATGAGTTAACAATTACTGAGATAAATGAAGACGAATGGCTTTCATGGCTTGCAATTTGGGCTTTATATGTTTATGAAGGCCCAACAGATACAGAAAACAGAGTAACTTATTATTTACATAGTGGGGGTAAAATGAACTCCACAAAACCAGATGGAACGGATAAACAGAGAGACAAACTTTCAACAAGTCCTACGTCATGGGACGGCTCATCTTTTAATAGAAATAAGATACTAAAGAATATCACTGCTGATTTGTATATTTATCATACAAAACTTTTAACATTCAAAAATACAAAGATAACTGCTACTTTAAAGCAAGATAATACAACTCTTGCCACTTCAGAAGCAGAGATTGATAGAACAACAATTCTTGAAAAATTAAAACGCGGTGCAGAAACACCAACAAGATTCTACTTCGAAGATTTAAATAATCCGGAGATATGGTACAATAAAGATTTAACACTAGAGATATCAGTAGCAGATCAACCATTTAGTTTGTTCAAATCAGCAATTATCTCATATGATTCATCTCAATATCCTTCAAAGATTACGTTTTCTTATGCAGAAACAGATAACATTAAACTTAAAAATGTTGAAGATAAAGAAGTATACGCTGGAGGAAAAATTGAGTATACGCTTGACGTAGAGAGCAATCATAGTGATACTATAGATGTTACAATTGATGAATTAGACAGGATTGGGGGTTGGGAGTATACAGTCAGTCCATCAGAACTACAGATAGGACAAGGAGAAACTAAGAAGATAACGGTTACAGTCGAGTCCAAAGCAACAGACGCCGATGCATATGACAATGAAGATTTCATACAACTAGCTATAAATCTTTCTGGAAACACCGGTTATAGCGGTAGCATAACAAACGTTTCTGTTTCAGAAGCAGAAGTTGAATATGACATAGACATAGTGACACCTGAAGACATTAAAATTAAACATGGATCTGAAGGAACATTTACATTCAATATAACAAACAACAACAAAGGATTCATGGCAGACAGATACACATTTAGTATAAAATCAGAGCATGGTTGGACTTTGGAATATACATCATATATACAAGAATATCTTGAAGTATCTGAAGAAGCCGAAGTTACAGTAAATATAACAGTTCCATGGTATACTGATATAAAAACTGAAAAGATAACAATTGAAGTAACTTCTTATGTAAGTGAAAAATATGATGCATATACACAAACTGCTACAATGAATATTACAATTGGAGAGCCAAACCTCCTAGATGACATATATCATTTCTTTGAAAACGGTGCAAAAGCATTAGGACTAGACAACATCTCAGCAAAATACGCTGGATGGATGATGATTCTGCTGCTTATAATAGTTGTAATGGCAATATCCTTGATAATTGTAATTGTAAAAATTAGAAAATTCATTGAATTACACTGTTCTGAAAAAATAAAAGAAATTAGCCCAGATGAAACAGCAACATATGAAATTACAATCAAAAACCCACATGGATCAGTTTTAACTTATGAAATTGGACTAGAGTTGCAACATGATAACCCAAGAGGTTGGGATGTATCATTAGATACAACACAAGTAATGATCGAGCCAAAACAAGAAAGAAAAATAAAACTATATGTCAAAACAACAGATTATATCAAAAAAGATGATTGGATAGAAACAAAAGTCATTGTAAAACCAATTGAGAAAAACAAAACAGCGGACATATCAACAGTTACTTCTATAAAAAATGGAAAGGTTGATGTTAAAATGTCTGGTGTATTCCACTGGCCAAGAGTTTTTAAGAAAGATGACCGCGTGGAAACATCATTTAAACTTTTTAACAGAGGAAACGTATCAGCAGATAAAGCCTCCATAATTTTATATGTAAACGGCGAGGAAAAAAATAAAGTAGAAGATATTACTATCCCCCGTGGCGGACATGCTGATATTAGCATACCTTGGATAGCCGTAAAAGGTAAAAACGAGGTATATATAGTAGTTAACTAATACCGGTGTCAAAAAATCAACCTATCTTCAAGTGTTTCTTATGGCCGAAAAAACTGAGAATAAGAAAGAAGTTGAACAACTTAGAGATGCAGAGAAAAAGTTTCAATCCTACATTCAAAAGAGAAATGAGTTTAACGAGATGGCAAAGGTGTTACGCGAAGAGCGTGACATGATACATGAAAGTCGAAAAGAACTCAAAGGAAAAATCGATGAGCTCAAGAAAAAACGTGATGATGCAGTAGCAAATATGCGGGAACACAAAAAGATAAGAAACAAACTTCAAGAAGAAGCAAAGAAACTTATTGCAGCAAAACAAAAGAAGAGAGGATCTGTTTTTAAGAATTTACCGATGCGTGTTGAAGAGTTAAAAGCAGATGTACAAATGCTTGAATATCGTCAAGAAACAATTCCAATGAGCCCACAGGAAGAAAATGAGCTCATAGAAACAATAAGAGATAAACGTAAAGAATACAAAAGGACAAAAAAACAACTAGAAACACAAAAAGAAATACAAATAGACATAAGCGACAAAGACAACGCAATTGATGAGCTTTTCAAAAAAGCCGATGAAGAGCATAAAAAGGTTCAAGAATTCTACGATGAAAGTCAAAAAATTCATGAAAAATATATGAAGCTTATAAATGAACTATCCGTAAGTATTGCTGAGGGAAACAAAAAACATGAGCAATACATAGAGATGCGTAAAGAAGCAGATACCGTCCATAAAAAAGCCTATGAAATGAAAGGCAGAATAATCTCTATAAAAGGTGAGCGTCGTAAACGCTATAAGGAAGCAAAACAAGCAATAAAGGATCAAAATATCCGTGCTAGAAAAGCAATTATGGACAAAGACAAACTCAAAGAACATGAAGACAAATCTGTTGAAGATTTGAAAAAAGGCAAGAAAATAAAGCTATAAACACAATATTTATTCTTAACAATAGTTAAATTTATATATATTATAAGTAGTATTTATTAGTACATATGAAAATATTTGTTAGGTCTCTTGCATTGCTGATAGTTGCAATATTGCTTTTTTCATCAATTACTGTTGTTTTTTTTCCACAAATCTTTGAGAAAAATGAGGGAAAAGAAGAGATACAAGACAATCCAGCAGATGAAGAAGATGCTAAAGAAGAAAATGAAGAACCTGAAGAACAAAACAATGATACAGAAGAAGACATCAACGAAGATGTTTCAAGGTTTGTCTTTATAGAGGAAGGAACATTTACTAATTGTAAATTTTGTCCAGATGTTACAGAGATAATTCATGAAATTTACGAGTCTCAAGAGTACCCAATTTATTATGTAAGTCTTGTAAAAGAAAATAAAAGAGCAGAAGATATACTTACTGATGATTACAATATTTATGCTTATCCTACAGTGTTTATAGATGGCGGTTACAGAGTTGTAATGGGTAAAAAAGACAAAGAAGTGTATGAAACTAGGATAACAGAAGCATATAATAGAGATAGAACAAATCTTATTGTAAATATTACTGCAGAGTATAATTCAAATGAAAGTAACACAATAATAAGTGGTTTTGTTAAAAATATTGATAATCAAAGCTATACCGGCTCTTTAGATATATATCTTACAGAAAAAATTTCAACTGACTATAGAGATGACAAGGGAAATGCTTACCATTTTTCATTTATAGAGTATGTATTACAAGAAAACATAGTTTTAACTTCTAATGAACAAAAGCAATTTAGTAAAAACTTTGACAGTACAATTTATGATCCTGAGAATTTGAAACTTTTTGCTGTTGTTTCAAACTCTGATTCAAATAATGCATATTCTGATCCAGACTCCGACGGAGGGGAAGAAGAACATTCCTTTAATGCACATTATGTAAATACAGTAGCTTCTGCAGATATAGTAGAAGGTGGAAATACACCACCTGCAGTAGGAATTAACCTACCAACCGAAGGAATGATACATTTTAGAGGCAAAACACTTTTTGATTTCAAACTAAGAAATACTTTTGCAATAGGGAAAACAAATGTAAAAGTACGTGCAGAAGACGACGGCACTATTGAGAAAGTCGAATTTTACATAGATGATGAACTAATTGATACAGATGAAGAATCTGAATATGAATTTGAGATAAAAAAGATAGGAATGTTTAGAAATATTGTTCGAAAACATACTATAAAAGTTGTAGCATATGATGACACCGGAAAAACAGCCGAAGATGAAATGCAATTAATTGCTATATTTTTGTAAAAAAGATTTATTCATATCCTGCTTTGTTTTCGTTGTATAGCTCTATTCCATTATCGATTAAATCATAAAGGTATTCAACTCTTTCTTCGTCAGTCATACTCAAATCTATTTTTCCATAAAGTGTTGCATAATATGGTTCAACAATCCCTCTATGATATCTAAGTGTTACAAGTGTAAACATTGGAACGCCATAAACATAATCTTTATCATAAACATCTTGCGTTTCATCAATGTAGTCTGGAGTAAGAGACTTATTGATATGCATGAAAAAAACAGAAGTACCATTAAAGCCTACTTCTTCATATACAAAACCTTGTTTGTTAACATCCTGAATTTTAAATACTTC
>CAZQXW010000042.1:0-18369 GCA_964597365.1 uncultured Thermoplasmatales archaeon
TTTTCAAGTGCGTATTCTAAGGCAGATGAAATCGTGCAAATTGTTTTACCAGATCCTGTTCCTGATTCGAAGACTATTGTTTCTTTGTCATTTAGAATTCTTTTGATTGTGTGAATTATTGCGATTTGGTTTTTTCTAGGCTTGTAAGGAAAAAGATTCATGGTTTTAAGACCTGAAATAAGCAACAGGGTAAAAAGGGTTACCAAGAGATTATTTAAACTATTAATATAAGCAGAATTTTATAGTCAAAAAGGCATTAGATAAAAACGATGAGTAAAAGACCATTAGAGGATATAAAACAATTTTTATCAGATGAAATGCCTGATGAGTTAATCTGTAAATTACCTTACAAATGGGAAAAAATCGGCGATGTTTTAATAATTCGTTTACCCCCTTTTCTTGACAAGTATAAAAGAAATATTGGAAAAACATATTCTAAAGTTTTGAATTGTAAATCTGTTTTAAATGATCTTGGAGGAATAAAAGGAGAATTACGTGAACCAAATGTTGAAGTAATATTTGGTCCAATTGATACAATAACCGTTCATAAAGAGAATGATATATCTTTCAAATTAGATCCTCAAAAAATCATGTTTTCTTCAGGAAATATGAGCGAGCGTATAAGAATGGCTACTATTTCAAAACCAAGTGAAACTGTAGTTGATCTTTTTGCAGGAATTGGATATTTTACATTACCTGTTGCAGTTTACAGCAAACCAAAAATCATTTATGCTGTAGAAAAAAATCCTGTTGCCTATGATTTTTTGAAAAAAAATATTGCGCTTAACAAAGTAGCAGATGTTGTAGAGCCAATACTTGGAGATAATAGAGAAGTTGCACCCAAGGGTGTTGCAGACAGAGTTATCATGGGATATTTTGGTGCAACAATACGTTTTCTTCCAACCGCTTTTAGATGTCTTAAAGATAAATCAGGAATCATACATTTTCAAGATAAATTTCCTGATGAAGACGTTCCAAATAGGACTATGGAGCATATAAACAACGAAGCAAGAAAGTTTGGTTTGATAGTTGATGTTTTAAAACACATAAAAGTAAAATCTTTTGCACCCGGAATTGGTCATTATGTGTTTGATTTAGAGGTAAGCGAGAGATGAATTCGAAGATAAGGCTTTTTGTATATCACTCAAATGAAGATGATCCTCGTAAATGTAGTGCTAGAAAAATGCATAAATTTGGCTATGCAAAACTTGAAACAAATATTAAAAAAGTCCCGCGAGACATGATTCTTTTAAATCCATTTGCTGAGAAAAGTCTGTCATCTGAAGATAAAAATATTGCGCTAAAGAATGGTATACTAGGCCTTGACTGCTCATGGAAAAATGCTGAGCATAGTTTTGATTTTCTTGATAAAAAAAATCATTCTCGTGCTCTTCCTTTTGTTGTAGCTGTAAATCCTGTGAACTATGGTAAGGCATTCAAGCTTACAACGCTTGAGGCTTTTGCAGCATCGCTTTACATACTTGGCAGAGTAGATGAAGCAAAAAAGATACTTGGGCTCTATAAATGGGCGCCACATTTTTTAGAGATGAACAAAGAACCACTTGAAAGATATAAAAATGCGAAGAACAGTAAAGAGATTATTGAGATTATGAATGATTATCTTTAAGTAATGCTTCTTATTTGTCAGAAAATATGACACATAAACTAGAAGTGTTCTTCAAGCCTAAAAGCATAGCCGTAGTAGGAGCCAGCAAAGACTCTAGAAAAATCGGCCATGCTGCACTTAAAAACATCCTTATTTCTGATTATGAATGCAAGCTTTATCCAGTCAACCTTAAAGAAAAAGAAATACTGGGGCTTAAATGCTACAAAAAAGTAAGTGATATCCCTGGTAAAATCGATTTAGTATTAATTTCTGTTCCAGCTCCATATGTTGCAGACGTTTTAAGAGATTGTGTCAAAAAGAAAGTCAAAAATACAATAATTATTACATCTGGTTTCTCTGAGGTTGGAAAACATGATCTCGAGGAAGAATTAAAACAGATTATAGACAAAACAGATATGAATGTTTTAGGGCCAAATGTCATGGGCTACAAAAATGCAAGCATCGGCCTTGATGCAAGTTTTGTATACGGAAATCCAAGAAAAGGCAACGTGGCACTTATATCACAGAGCGGAGCGCTAGGAATAGGAATGATTTATCTTGCGAACAATGAATATATGGGCGTATCAAAAATAATCGGTGTTGGAAACAAGTTAGATTTAGATGATGATGATCTTATAGATTATTTTGCACAAGACCCAGATACAAAAGTAATAGGACTCTACATCGAAGGAGTAAAAGACGGTAGGGCTTTTATGAACTCCATTTATGCATGTGATAAACCTGTGCTTGTTGTAAAAGCAGGTAGAAGCAGTGCTGGTGCAAGAGCAGCTTCATCACATACTGGAAGTATGGCTGGCTCTGACAAAGTTTATGATGCTGCTATAAAACAGGCCGGCGGGATACGCTGTAGAGATGTCGTAGAATTATTTGACATGGCAAAGGCACTTACTGGACAGCCGCCGCTTCAGGGTAACCGGATAGGAATAGTTACAAATGGTGGAGGACTTGGAATACTTCTTACAGATGCATGTGAGGCAAATGGTCTTACTATACCCAAGCTTTCACCTAAAACATACAAAAAAATAGATAAAATCTTACCGGACTTAGTAAATCCAAATAATCCCGTGGATGTTGTAGCAGATGCTGGTTTTTTCAGATACGAAGCAGCAACTAGTGCTCTTTTAGAAGACAAAAACATAGACGGAGTAATCGTTGCAAGTGTACACGGAGGATATGCTCGTCCTGAAGAATTCATTGGGGCAATTAAAAAGATGGTTCATGAAAGAAAGCTTCATGAAGCGTACAAAAAACCTATAATTGCCACATGGGTCGGTGGGCGCGAGTACGCAGATTTAGTCCTAGATTTGAAATCAGCTGGTGTCCCTATTTATCCCTCTAGTTGGAGAACTTCAAGAGCAATGATGGGTTTATATATGGAAGGAAAAAGAATTAAAAAAGAACAAAAAAGGAAAGAGAAATAATTATTCGTTAAGAATATCCTCAAGACCATTATTACCGTTGTTACCAATATGTATCTCTTCAAATTGTTTTTCTGTAGTAGCCGTGTTACCACCAGTAGCACCTTTTTTCTCATAAACAGCTGTTTTATCCCATGAGGAATCTTTTAAAGTCAAGACAGTGTTATTTTCTGAAAAAGAAAATGATTTGCTACTCCCCTTAGAACCATCCTCTCTAAAAAATTCTATCGTATTACCCTTAATTTTATAACTACCGCAGATACCAGAAGAGGAATAAGTCAGTGTTTCATCCTCATTAAATGTTACTTTGTCACCAAAAACAAATGGTGCATTTTCATGCTCTGAAGTCCATGTTCCAACAAAAAGAGAATAGTCATTGCTTTTAGAATTACTTTCCATACATCCACATAAAGAAAGAATTGAAAGTATTAAAACAAAAATAATTGTCATTATCTTCTTCATAATTATCAGCAAAAGACAATTCTTTTATTTAAGATATAAAAAACATTCGTGTAAAAACGTCAAATTAAAAAAACAACAGTATTTATTCAATCCATTTAACACCAAGTTCTTTTTCCCAATCTGGATTAGTTCCTTCCCACTTTTTAGCAATTTCTGGCGGTATGCATTTCTTACACACACCAATAAGTTTGAAATGACAGGATTTGCAAACCGATTTTCCGCACTTAGCGCAAACCGTGACAGATGTTTTCTTGCCGCAAATTTTACACATGCCTTTTGGTTTGCTGCTTTCTTTTTTCTTATCTTTTTCTTTTTTAATTTCATTTTTATTCTGAAGAAGCCATTCTTCAAGATCTTTATTCATAGATGTTTTTTCATCGCTCATTTTTCTTTGTCCTACTAACCTAAATCAAATATAACAAAACAATAAGTGTTTAAAAAGATTATTTTCTAGAATTATATGCTCTAATTTTCTTATGAAGATAGTTTGAAAGCAAATGAAAGAAAGGTGTTACAATAAGCAAGAAAGCAATATGCTCAAGTTTTAAAATGTTTAAGAACCAGTTTCCCTCTGTTAGATTCAACAGATCTAAAAAACCTGACATTAAAAAGCTTAAAATCAAAACACCGAGAATAAAATCAATTTGATCAAAAGGAATCCAGTCTTCCCCTCTTTTGATGTTTCTTCTTCTCTTAAAAAAACTCTCTGTTACATCACCAAATAGTGCACCATACGCTACGCTTGCGACTATTAGTATCACGGATGGAAAGCCGCCAAAGTTAGTGAGTGTAAGGGTGTCAACGTTGTTTTCTAAGAGTATCTGATTTATTATAGGCGCTACATTTGCAAGTGCAAGCCCGCCGATAACGCCGATAAGACCTCCAATTATAAGACCGTTCCATGTTTTACCGTCGCCAAGAATTCTTTTTCCATCTTTGTATTTTTTACCAAAATCAATGGGTTTTCCGCCGCCGACTAAAACAGCACTTGCATTTGCAATGTATGCTGGAAGAATTATCCAGAATGCCTGTGCTACTATTTCCCAGTACATACTAGCTAGAAAAAATGAATGCAAAAACTGTTTAATACAATATTTGGAAAAAATTAGTCGATTTTGCGACTAAGTTTCAATCCTTTATAGCAAAATTTGTTTGAGCGCTTTACAAGGCCTTTGAGAGCCAAGTTTGAAAGATGGAAGTTTTCTGCTACCATATTTCCAAATTTTCCGTCTTCACCTATAAAAGCAAAAATATCGTTTTCAAGTTTTTCAAATTCTTTACCACTTAATGAAGCGACTGTAAATATTTCGCTTATTTCGTTTACAGGACATGAAATGTTTATGTTAAAAGCAGAGTAATATGAACGATACTTTTTTTGTGGACGGCCATCTATTCCTTCATCAGGTGTGGTCCATTTTGTTTCAACAAGTTTCATTTTGTCAAAATATTCTAGTGCATCAGCACCGTTATCACCATATTTATCAAGAATTTCACTCATAGGTTTCCATTCTTGAAGAAGTTCTGAAAAGACTTCTTTTTTTACTTTAGTATCAAATGCCCTGAGCAAAGGAACAAGATCAGTTGAATCATTGACTACTTTAGTGCGCATCATGTTTATCATACACCTTATGTAATTTTATATAATAAAATCAAATAATAATATATGTGTGGCATATATAAATTTTATTGCTACTTATTTGCTTTTTAGCAGGATATATGCCAATAATGTTTATCAAGTGTTATTATCTTCACTATTTTAGTATGGAGCCTTCTAAAAGATTTGTAAGACTTTTGGAAAGATTTTTTCCACATAGATTTAAAATTGCTAAATTAACTCATATATCTGCCTTTAGATGGATCATTAACAAGATGGTTTTTGACAAGAACAATCTTACTTATCTTACAAAAGACAACGTTGTTGAAATAAATCTTAAAAGAGATATTGAACCGTTGGAAAACATAGTAGTTCCTTCTAAAATTGTTGAATATTTTATTAAAAAATCTAGTTATCGTTTTATCATGGATTTTTGTATATGTAGAGAGTCAATGAATTGCAAAGATTATCCTATAGAGCTAGGGTGTCTTTTTATGGGTGAGGCTGCAAGAAGAATTCCAAAGGAACTTGGAAGAGAAGCATCCAAAAAAGAAGCGCTTGAGCATGTAAAAAAATGTCGCAAGGCAGGTTTAGTTCATCTAATCGGCAGAGATAAACTTGATGAAACATGGCTGGGAGTAGGCTCCAAGATTCCCTTAGTTACTGTTTGCAACTGTTGTAATTGTTGTTGTCTATGGCGTATGTTGCCACAGTTAGACAAAAAACTTTCATCCACCATTAAAAAAATGCCAGGTGTCAGCATAATGGTTAATGATAAATGTACAGGATGTGGGGAATGTGCAAAAGAGATCTGTTTTATAGATGCGATAAAGGTAAAGGATGGTGTTGCAACAATAAGCGATGATTGTCTTGCTTGTGGTAGATGTGTAGAAATATGCCCAAACAACGCAATTGAGTTAGTTGTAGAAGAAAAGGACTTTATCAAAAAAACTATTGAAAGGGTAGAAAAAGCTACTAGTTAATAGAAATCACACTTGGCAAGCAATTTCCAATGTAAAGTTATTAAATTAAAATATGGTTGTGTTAGTTATGCCTCATGTAAGAAATTTTCATTATCGAACAGTAAAGTGTCCTCTTTGTCAAAAAGAAATTAAAACAAAAGAAGACAAATGGTTCTGCAGTAAAGAATGTGAAGAAGAATGGAAAAAACTCAATGGAGATTTAAAGAAAAGCACCAATAAAAAAGTAAAAGGAAGAGACACTAGTGGCTGATTGACATCAATGTTTTAATTGGGAACAATGATAAAAGAGTACATAGGAATTTTTTATAAACTTAAAAAATCATTTGAATTCATGTTGTTAATATCATTAAACATATACTCAAACAGCCATTCGTTGTATCTGATAAGGTAATTTGAGGTGTTGGTATCCGATTGAGTTTCATAATATTGTACAAATTTTAACCATACGTCTTTTTGTTCATTCATTAGTAATTTCACATTATTCTTATATCTTTTAAATAAATCAACAAAAGAGGCAAAAACGTTAAAAGAATCATCAACGCCTTTTTTAAAACCTAAATAAAAATCACTTTTGTCGTTAGTATTTTTATCAGTTGACTTAAGAAAATCTTTCATCATTTTTTCTTTTTTGTCTTTGAATGGTTCACATTTCATTATTATACCTCATCAATGTAAAAATAAAAGTATTAACATTCATGGTAAATATCAAGAAAATATAAAACTTCTCTTCTACAGAGTTCTTTTTTTGAAATTAAATCAGTGTGAACGCCTTTATTTACGCTGTTTAGAGTCATATATAGTAACCATATCCAGCAAGTTTTAATTAAATAGTTTTAATTGTTTAATGTTTTGAAAATGTTTATTATTGAAAGTATAAATTTTTGCTTTTCTGTTCATTGCAATTGCAGCTATCATTGTATCAGTTCTTGAAATCATTTTTCCTTTCTTCTCTAATTCAAATTCTATTTTAGCAGATAACTCTGCATCTTTTTTATTGAATTCTATCGTTTCTATTTGAAATACGTCCTTTATTTTCTTGTTATATTTGTAATGTCCAAATAATATTTCATGAAGAGTTATTGATGTAATTACAACGTCTTCTCCAGATCTATCAAGTTTTTGAAGTGCAATATCTCCTCTTTTTGATTGCTTATCAAAAATTTCAATTAAAACATCGGTATCAACAATGATCATTTAAATTACCCATATCGCCTTTCTTTTCTTTTTTCATCAATTTCTCTTAGCATTTCGTCTTTTTTTTCGTAGGTATTACATCCTCTCATCTTCTTTAACACTTCTAGATTTGAATTGCTTAATCTTTCGAATAGTTCACTAAAGCTTTCATCTTTCTTTTTCATTAATAATAGTTTTTTGTACACACTTTCTTTTATTGTTAAGGTTTTGAATGCCATAATTATGTTTATGTTTAAACATATATTTAATATTTTGGCTAAAATATTACATTTTGGCTATTTTACCTCCTCATAATCTTCTTGATTACCAATTAATCTAGTATACCATTTAGTTTCATCAATAGCAATTGATTTACATTTACATTCGATGAATGTACCTCTTTTGTCACCTTCAATGATATCTCCACATTTTTTACATCGGAGTTTCATATAAATATCACTAAAAAGTTAAGTTTTTCTTGATATATACCTACCATCTAGAGGTCAATGAAAGTATTAACAAAAATAAAATATTACATATAGTGCTCATACCTGGTAGGTTTTATAAAAGATTAATAGCATTAGCTTTTGCGGAGATGGAAAAGATGGGCAAAGCACTTATTATTTATTTTTCTCAAAATAAAAGTACGGAAAAGATTGCAAGGGAGATAGCCCTTGGTTTAAAAAACAAAGGCTGTGAAACCGTCTTTATGAACATACTTGAAAACAGTGTTGCAGATATGTCAAGTTATGATATCATAGGTTTTGGTTTTCCTGTATACTTCTTTAGGGCTCCTGCTACTTTCATAGATTTCCTCAAAAAAATGCCCAGGATCGATGGCAAATATTTTTTTGTTTTCAAAACCTTTGGCTCAAACCCTGGAGATGCTGCAAACTTTGTAAGAAAAAGCCTTTCCAAAAAAGGTGGAGAAGAAGTAGGATATAAAAGTTTCATGGGCCAGGATCATGCTTATATATACATCAAGAAAAACTGTCTTTTATGCGCCGATCATCCTAGTTTAAAAGAGCTTGAGAGTGCAAGAGCATTTGGTGAAGAACTTATAAAAAACATATATGAAAAAAGTTATGAAAAACCAAAGAATGAAAAACTTAAGGGCTTTGCATATAAGTTCGAATATCTTGTTACTTCAAATTTCATGGTTAAAAAGCTGTATTCACATTTTTATAAAGTTGATAAGAGCTTATGTGATGGTTGTAATAAATGTGTAGAGATATGTCCAAGCAAGAACATAATACTTGATGAGAAGGGCTATCCTGTATGGGGCAGAAATTGTATATTTTGTTGGCATTGTGAGCTTAGGTGCCCTCAAGAGGCAATAAAAAGCCCTGCTGATTGGAAGATATTTGAGCCTTTTATAAAGCATAGTCTAAAAGAAGCGAAGAATAATCCTTTGATAGATGTTGAAGAGATAAAATACGAAAAAGGCAAGATCATTAGAAATAGAGATCATAGCTAGCAGGATTTTCCCATGCATAAATTTTAAAATATTAATTTTGTTTTATAGGTTTGATTTTTATGGTTATGGAAAAATGTTCTAAATGCGGCAGCGACAGAATCTGGTCAGGTGAAGAAAGAGTTGTATCAAAAGGAGTAGTGGAATTTGGTATTGATAATTTAAAAACATTTAATGTAAGAACGGCAAGGATAAAATCATGGGCATGTAGAAATTGTGGATATGTAGAGAAATATCTTGATACAAATAGATTAAATGAGATGATAGAGAAACATTCAAAGATATAGAGATCATACCTAGCCGGTTTTGCTTTTTATACGATAAGGAATTTAACTCTACAAATTAATAAAAATTTATATAAATTCAAAAATGTAGAGTTAATATTCGACAGAGATCACAACTATTTGGTTGTCTCATTGATTTTTATCTAAACTAAAAGCAACTGTCGTATGTAAAGATCCATATTGATAACTAGCACTATTAACTGTATGATATTGACCTTCTATTGTTGATGGTACTTTTAAAGGATTATTCCAATTAAAGTTAACCTCATTAAAGTTATTTATATCTAACCCATCACTCCATGTACCCGTATAGTTTACTCCGCTATATCTTCCTTCACATTCTTCATTTTCGTAAAAAGTTATCGAGAGAATTCCTTCTACAAAGGGTGAATCGCCACTCCACGTTCCATTAAGAATTTCTTTGAATTCAGCGCTTGTGTATTTTGGCCCAGAATTATTTATTGGATTTGACGAATCTGGGATATCAATTGCAAGAAAAATTATTGCAAAAATAATACACAGAGTTATCCCAATATATTTACCATAATAATGTAATTTGTAATATTCGGGGTGTTCTTTTTTCGATATTTTTGGAATAAATATATGAACAAATATTGAACCCGTTTCTTGAGCATCTCTTAAAATTATATAAAGAATGAAAGCAAAAAGTAAAAACAACAATGAAATTGGCCATAGTTCAAACATATTTTTAATTAATATCCTTCAAACTTAAAAATATTTAGTATGAAATCATATTTAAATAAATGGACTGGCCGGTGTCGACACCCTCCAACAGGAGAAAAAACCGCCGTCAAAACTCCTATTTTTACCCTGACACTTTGGAGGTGAAAAGTTGGGTCAAATTTCAGTCTATGAAAGGATGACAAATGCCGAGCGAGAGGTCGCAGAGCGGCTCAAAGAAATGGGAAAAAAATGGTCTGATGAATTGATAAAACAATTTAGAAAGAATGTTAGACGGTAAAATATTTGTATCAGACAAAAAATTCAATTTTATTCAAAAAAGCTAGAACATAAAAATTTAGAAAAGAAAGTTTATCAAAAAATAATGAAAATGGATAGGGAAAGTGCTGAAAAGTTTTTGATCAAATTAAATATAGATTTTTGGTATCCTGACAGCATTACGTATCCTAACAAAAAAACGATACAAACAGATATGAAAAGATTTGATCAAGTAAAAAATAGATTGAGTTCCAAACAAATATAAGAGCTAGATGATCCTTTTTTAAACTAATAACAGATCTATAATATTCGATCTTAAAATGAGCGAATATATATTTCTTACAACTGAAGGAACCACTTTTCAACCAAATTCACACTGCATACAAACTGATATAGAAAATTTACAAGTCGTTGGATTTTCAAGAGGTAAAACATCAAAAGAAGCAATTGAAAAACTGATTCATGACAGACCCTGCCTACTTGAGACTAGTTTCAATGAAATATTCAGCATGAAATTAGATGATTTTTCAGAAAGAGGTTATTATTTTTTAAAAAAGGATGAAGATAATTATGACAACTATTGATTTAGGAGATGGTTATTTATTAACCGCTAGCAAAGGTAGAGTTGGATCGTTTAACATTGTTGCAATAGACTGGTAACATCCAAACTATGGATATTTTACGGATGCAATGCTTTGGTATAAATCGCCACATAGTATGGCTTGGACTCCTGTTCCTATAGTTGATTGGACTGATAAATATGAAGAACTAAGCGAGTTTCTAGAAGAATTTCCCGAATTGAAAAATCTTTTTGATTTTGTTTGATCAATCTTTATAAACGCATTATTTATCTTTACTATAGTTTAGGGAAGATACATAATGGACACTACACTCTACAATGAGGATGTTTTGAACAAATACCATAGTAAATCCCAGATAGCAAGAGTTCTAACTGAGAGTTGGTTTAAAGAAGAAATGTATTGCCCCAATTGTCTGAATTTTGATCTTTTGAAAAATCCAGATAATACAAAGGTAGTAGATTTTGTTTGTAATAATTGCAGTAATGAATTTCAGCTTAAAGCTCAATCTAAACCTTTTTACTCAAAAGTTGTTGACGGTGCATTCCATCCTATGATCAACTCTGTTCAACGCAGGACAAATCCAAATTTTTCATTTATGCAGTATTCTTTTCAAAATTGGGAAATTCAAAACCTTATCATGGTTCCAAAATTCTTTTTTTCACCGTCTATAATAGAAAAAAGAAAGCCTTTATCTCAAAATGCACGCCGAGCTGGTTGGGTAGGTTGTAATATATTATTATCAAAACTACCTGATTTAGGTAAAATCAGAGTTATTGATAACGGCAAACCCGTTCACAAGAAAGATGTGCAAAAAACATGGAAGAAATTATCTTTTATGGAGGATGAACAACCTGGACGCAGAGCATGGCTATCTGATATATTGTATTGTATACAAAAATTAAACAAAAAAGAGTTTGCACTATCAGATATGTATGATTTTGAGAAATATTTATCCAGACTTCATCCAAAAAATAAACATGTAAAACCAAAAATTAGACAGCAACTACAAATTTTAAGAGATAAAGGCATCGTTGAGTTTAAATCTAGAGGAGTTTATGTTTTTAAAGAATAATGACTTCTTGATGTTGCATTATTTTTAGAAAGTAATTATAACCTGCTAGGTATTGCTTCCAGTTTAAAGAATTGTACCAATTTGACGTTCTATAAATTCTTCTATAAATCTAACATCATCTTCAACTTCTTCAGAATCCAAAATGTTTTCACTTGGATAACGTGGTAGATTATATTTTGAGAGTATTACATTTATTCTTCTGCAGGTTTTATTACCGAGTTCTTCTCTGAAATATTTTCCGAACTGTCCGCCAATATTATGTGTCTTCCATGCATCTTCAGTTTTTGTTAAAAGAGCTGCTTTAAGACTTAGTTCTAAAGCATGAATTGCACTAAACATTGCTGGTTCATAAAGTTCTTTTTTAAGACTAATCTTTGCTGATTCTAGATAATTCAGACTTAAATTGTAATAATCCTGTATCTTAGTAGTTGTTGTTTTATCCTGCCCCATTGCTTTCCCTTTTCATATAGGATAATGCCTTTTTCTTTTATTTGTTTTTTTAAGGTTTTATCCATATCTTCATAATCTTTAACACTTTTGAATAATGGTTTTGCCTGATGATAACAGTTATTTGTAACAATTGCTATTTTATCTAGAATTTTGTCTTTGTCTTTTTTTGACCAAGATTCTTTTAAAAATAATAGATCAATATCCGACTTTCTATGTGCGTTTCCTTGAGCAACGGATCCATATAAAATTATCATATAATTTTCAAAATCTGTATTGTTTATTCCTTCAAGGTATTTTTTTACTTCTCCTCGGAATTCTTTCTGTTTTATATGTCCAAGATATATATTATCTGTATCTAAAGAATCATCAGCTTTGAAAGCTATTATCGATTTATTTTTTGGATCTATTGAAAATACTATTTGAAATGGTTGTAAACTATATTTTATCGTTCTTCCAACAGAATTTAGTTCATAAGTTCCTTTGACAATTTTTACCTCTTCTAATTTTTTTAAGTGTTTTGATGTTGCTGGTTTACTAATTCCAAGTATTGCAGATATTTCAGGAAGTGTTTTATCCTTTTGAATTAGTATTTCTATGATTTGTTTTTCATGCTTATTTAGTAGCTCCATAATACCAACATATTAACATATTAGCTAATTAGTTAATAAGTTTTTTGGTTAGTTATGTCAAAATGTAAACCTGTCAGGTATTACTTCCAAAATCTTCACTTTTTAAAAAAGCTATGTTGTTAAAAGATAATAGATAACAACAACTGCAATTGCAATAATAAAAATAACTGTTCTGATAATTCTAAATTTTTCACTAAATTCCATTACCTCACAAGTTAAAAAAATATATTATTTTGTAATATAGTTTGCTATTTTAAATAATGCTCCAATAATTAAATAAATGGACTGGCCGGGATTTGAACCCGGGGCCTCTTCCATGCCAAGGAAGCGATCTTCCGAGCTGATCTACCAGCCCAATTTCAGCGGCATAAAACAAAGTAAAGCAAATAAAACTTACGCAGAATGTTTTTAAAAAAACAAATTTTAAATCATTACTACCAAATTAAAGGTCTATGCATGTAACTATAATACTTGGTTTTATTTTATTTTTAATAGGCCTAATACCAACATATTTTGGGCTAAAATACAACAAATTTAGAAAACTTGTTTTAAAAACTCCTACCTCAAAGATTTGGGATTTACATAAGGGAATAGTTGAATTATACGGGGAGGTAAATCCCTCTGAAAAAGGAACTATGATAAGTCCGATTAAACAAAAAGAATGTGTTTACTACAAATACAAAATACAAGAATACAGAAGCTATGGAAAAAGCGGAAAATACGTTACAATACGCGAAGGTGAAGAGCACCGGCCTTTTTACCTGCAAGATATGACCGGCTCTGTACTGGTCGACTCAAGAAACGCAAAAATCGATATGTTCAACAAATACAAAATAACAACGGGTTTTTTTAAACATATACCTGCCTCAGCAATACCTTTTCTTCAAAAAAACCATATATCATTCAAAAGCCCAATTATAGGCTATAAAAACATGAGATTTGAAGAAGAAACAATTGCACCATACAGCAAAATATACTTGTTAGGCAATGTAAATAACCGATTCAATCTAGATGACATACCAATAAAGCCAGGAGAAACAGAAGGACTTATCCAAAAAAATGGAGAGGATACGCTATATTATATCTCTGACTCGAAAGAAGAAGACGTATTAAGAAAATACACGACAAGAACCTTTGCAGGGTTTATCCTCGGCGCTCTAGCCTTTTTGGCAGGATCTGTCATTATACTATATTCACTATTTTTGTTTTGATTTTATAACAATGATTTTTATAGAGCAAAATATTGTTTCCTTTGAAAAATGAAGAAGAAACAACTTGAAATGCTCTTACAAAAAATTCCAGAGTTCAGTTCACCAAAGCCAAATCTCGAGCAATACTTAACACCCGCACCAATTGCAGCTGACCTGCTTTTTACAGCCGCACAATACGGCGATATTGAAAACAAAATCGTAGTCGACCTTGGCTGCGGTACAGGAATTTTTTCAATAGGTGCATATCTTTGTGGAGCCGCACAAGTTGTAGGCTTTGACATTGACTGCGACTGCATTAATCAGGCAAGAGATTATGCCTTTGAAAACAATCTTAATGTAAACTTTATGATTGAAAGAGTAAGAAACGTAAACACTGTCTGTGACACCGTTATCATGAATCCGCCTTTTGGTGCACAGAAAGGAAATATCCGTGCTGACAGAGCATTTATCGAAAAAGGATTTCAGATAAGTGCTGTTATATATTTCCTCTGTCTTTCAAAAACAGTTCCTTTCATTGAAAAAATGGTTTCAGCCCTAAATGGAAGGATTGATTTGAAAAAAGACTATGTTTTTAAGATGAAACATACTTTTGATTTTCACGAAAAAAAATCACAGGATTTTGATGTTTCTCTACTTAGAATACTTACAAAAAAGTAATAAAGGGGTTTTTTATCTGGTTGACAGCATAATATAATAATATTGCTAAGATAAGTAATCGGAGTATATCCGAAAGTATAATAATATATTACTTTATCTGCGTTTGACCTAAAGACGTTTAAAAAATTATAAGGAAGTGATTTAAGTGGGCAAAACTAAGACTAAGAAATTCAGAGGATCCATGACTTGTGGTAGAGGAAAAAAGGCAGGTCGTGGTGCAGGACTTCGTGGAGGAAAAGGAAACGCTGGACTCTTGAAACACAGGCACATGTATATGACAAAAAACATGCCAAATCATTTTGGAAGTCATGGGTTTAAAAGACCTCAAGGTGTTGTAAAAAGAGATGTTACAATCAATGTAGGTGACCTTGAAGAAAAATTCCCAGGCAAAAAAACGATTAATTTAACAGAAGAAGGCTTTGATAAGCTTCTCGGCGGTGGAAAAATCGCAAATAAGATAAAAGTGACCGTCGATTCGGCATCTGAAAAAGCAGTTGAAAAAATCAAGGAACAAGGTGGAGAGGTAGTCTTACCTAAAGAAGAAGTTGTTGAAAAGGGAACTAAAGAAGAGAATTAGGGTTTGAAAAATGGCAGAGGAAAAAAAGAGTCGATTATACGCCTTAAAGCCAATAATAGAGCGTTGGCCTGCTGTTACAAAACCTGAAGGCCATGTTA
The DNA here is from genome assembly GCA_964597365.1 of uncultured Thermoplasmatales archaeon. Taxonomy (GTDB): domain Archaea; phylum Thermoplasmatota; class E2; order DHVEG-1; family DHVEG-1; genus CAZKUB01. The sequence goes on from CAZQXW010000042.1 coordinate 15,251, forward strand.
ATTTTAGGACTAAAATTCTTTGGACTCTTTTTTGTCTAGTTCTTTATTTCATACTTACAAACGTAACACTTTATGGACTGTCTGAAACAACAGTTGATATGTTTTCCGGGTACCGCTTTATTATGGCAGGTGCCTCCGGTAGTATTATGCACCTTGGAATAGGGCCCATAGTTACTGCGTCAATTATTCTACAGTTGTTCGTTGGTGCAAAAATTATAAAGCTTGATCTTCAAAAGAAAGAAGACAAAGCAATCTATCAAGGAACCCAGAAAGTACTTGTAATTGTGATGATAATAGTAGAAGCTGTACCTCAGATATTTGGATATCTGCGACCAAGTGATGCTTTAATAGAGATGGTTGGTGGAGAATGGGGTGCATTTGTAATTGTCATTCAGTTAATTATTGGTGCGTTGCTTGTGTTTTTCATGGATGAGTTGATATCTAAATGGGGTATCGGCTCAGGAATATCGCTTTTTATTGCAGCGGGTGTTTCACAGGCGTTGTTTACGGGTCTTTTTAACTGGTTACCTGCGGCTAATCCTGATATAGGAATAAGTCTTACTAACCCGCCAGCAGGTGTCATTCCTGGTACTTTTTATCATGCTACAAATATGAACCTGGGAGATATGGTCAGTTGGGGATACCAGCGGATGTTTATAGGCGACCCTCAGGTTTACCCAAACGCAATAGTGCCGCTTTTAGGTACGATTTTTATATTCTTCATAGTAGTTTATGCAGAATCAAGTCGTATAGAGCTCCCCCTTGCACATGGACGTGTTCGTGGTGCTCGTGGAAGATATCCAATTCGTCTTATTTATGCATCTAATATTCCTGTCATTTTAATGGCAGCACTTCTTGCAAATATCAACATGTTTGCAATGCTTTTATATCAATCAAATATACCCTTGCTGGGCAAACAATACTGGCTTGGTTATTATCCATCAGACCCTGTTACAGGACAACTACTTACCACACAGGCTGCAGGGGGTGGAGCATGGTATTTATCAAATCCTGGAGGAATAAACAGTTGGCTTTTGCCAATAATGGGTGGTGGAACCGATGGATTGCATAGCCCGACTCAGTATGCTCTAAAAGTCATAATTTATATGGTCGTAATAATCGGTGGATCGATTTTATTTGCTAAATTTTGGATTGAAACAACAGATATGGGGCCGTCTGCAGTTGCCAGACAAATTCAAAGCAGCGGTATGCAGATACCCGGTTTTAGACGTGATCCACGTGTTTTAAAGAAGGTTTTACAAAGATACATACCAGTTGTGACAGTGATTGGTGGTGCCGCTGTAGGAGCGCTCGCCGGTTTTGCTGATATGGTTGGAACGATTGGTAATGCGAGTGGTACAGGTTTGCTTTTGACGGTAGGAATTATAATTCGTTTGTACGAAGATATCGCAAAAGAGCAAGCAATGGAAATGCATCCGGTACTACGTGGATTCTTTGGAAATGAATAAACAAGATAATGTGTAGGTGAAAATTCTAATGGGAGTAATTGTCGTTACAGGAATACCTGGAGTAGGAAAAACAACTGTTATGAAAAAAGCAGCTGAAGGAATGGACATACAGTTTGTAACAATGGGAACAGTAATGTTTGAAATAGCAAGCGAAGAAGGAACCGTAAAAGACAGAGACGATATGAGAAAACTTTCACTAGAGCAGCAAAAAGAACTTCAGATAAAAGCCGCTGAAAAAGTAGGCTCAATGGGAAACGTAATTCTTGATACACATTGCACAATAAAGACCCCAAAAGGCTATATGCCCGGCCTACCTGAATGGGTAATTAGAAAAGTAAATCCCACTGCAATAGTACTTGTAGAAGCATCGCCTAAGGAAATATACAACAGGCGCGCAAATGATCCGACAAGAAACAGAGACCCCGATTCAGAAGAAGAAATAAACGAGCATCAAATGATGAACAGGGCCGCGGCAATGTCATATGCATCACTTACTGGTGCTACCGTCAAAATTGTATTTAATCATGATAATAAACTAGATGCTGCAGTAAAACAAGCAGCACCTGTTTTAAATTAAAAAAAGAATGTGAAAAAATGTTTAAGAAAATCGATAATAAAGCACAAGGAAGCAGCATGACGTACATGATGTTATTTCTAGTACTTATGATGCTATTCATGTTTTCAGGTGTCGGGCCTATACTAGGCGAGGTTTTTGGAGCAGTATTAGAGCCAATCATAGGTTTTGGTGGAGAATATCCTATTCTTACAATAGTCCTTGCAGGAATTATAGTGGTAACACTCTCGGGCTCACTTACAAATTTTTTCACAGACTGGAAAAAAATGGGTGAAATGCAGCAAACTCAAAAAGCTTTTTCAGCAGAAATGCAAAAGGCAAGAAGAGAAGGAAACACAAACAAAGTAAACAAACTTATGAAAATGCAGCCGGAACTTATGAAAAAACAACAGGAAGCATCAAGCGGCTCTATGAAATCAATGCTGTTTTTGTTTATTTTCATATGGCCCATATTCATATGGCTAAGAGGTTTTCTGGCATTATTACCGCATTATTATGTTACAGTCCCATGGGCAAGTAATGTGTCATTGTTTAGCTGGCCTTTTGGTTTTGGACAAGCATGGATATGGATTTATTTCATATTTTCAATGGTTGTAGGTCAAGTAATAAGACAGGGATTAAAATATGCCAGCTGGTCCGACTGGTGGAAAAACGTTAAATCCAAGATAAGACCTACACAAACCCGTTAAACATGGTTACAATAACTATTAGTGGAAACCCTGGGAGCGGAAAATCAACCGTAGCACAGCTTTTACATGAAAAATTAGGTATTCCCTACATTTATTCAGGAATGCTTTTCAGACAATCTGCAGAAGAGCATAACATGAGCCTTGAAGATTTTGGCAAATACTGTGAAGAAAACCCTCATGTTGACAAAGAACTTGATGAAAAGCAAATAGAGATATTAAAAAAAGGAGACGTATTGCTAGAAGGCCGATTAGCAGGCTGGCTTGCATACAAAAACAAAATACCTGCTATAAAAATCGCTATCACCGCTGATATTAAAACAAGAGCAGAGAGGATTGTAAAAAGAGAAAAAGGCGACGTTGAAAAAAGAAAAAAAGAGATAATAGAGC
>CAZQXW010000043.1:0-18173 GCA_964597365.1 uncultured Thermoplasmatales archaeon
CCCCAATCAGGATTACTAATGGAACCCATCAATGCAAAACTAAAATCATCGCAGTCGTAAAAGGTTGATATATATTTCCAAGAATCTACAATATCTTCTTTAAGATATCTTTCTATTTCTTTTTTGGTTGTTGTTTTATATTTTCCATCAGATAAATATATTCTTGCATCTGGAAATTCAGAACTAAGTAAAGTTAATACTTCTGTAGCATCTATATCCTTCAATAAATTAGGTGGTGTTATTTTGTTTTGTTCACATTTACAATCCAATAAGTTACATATAAATTGTTTTATATCCATTGTTAATCTCCTGTTCCGGATATGTATCCTTCTATTTTTACCATAATCAAACCACTACTTCCTTCTATAGGGGAAGATATAATGTTTTTAACATAAATAATAGTGTCTTCTCTCATACTTTTTAATCTAGATTGGGCTGTAGTATTTGGAGAAAACATAAGAGTATTCTCTCCATTCCATGTTTTATCATAATATACAGGTCTTCCTAGAACTTTATATAATTCACCAACTGCACCAGGTATAGTATGATCTTGTATAGTCTGAAAATCTGACTTGTTAAGAAAAGTTTCTATAACAATAGAAAAATCTTTAACATCCCATCTAGAACACCAACAATCCACAGAATGTGGAGATGCTAACGAACTATAATATATATCTAAATCTCCCATATAATCACCTTAAATATCTAATCTATACCCTTCTATTTTAGCCGTAAACCATCTAGACGTTAAGAATGAATCTGAGTAACTTTTAACTGCTATTATTCTTTCCTCTCTTAGAGAACTTAGACCATACCCGCTTATAGGACATATTCTAAGTGTATTTCCTGAATCATAGGTTGTATCTATATACTTAGGTTTCCCAAGTATATTATATAACTCTCTTGTAGCTCCAGGAACAATATTTTCATATATTGTATTTCTTGCACCTGACTCTATTATAAACTCAGTGGTAACACTATATCCAGATTCATCCCATCTAGTACACCATACATTAGATGAATAAGAAGGATAAGAATTACAACTGTAATATATATTCATATTTTTAGATGACATAATTTATTATATTTCCTTATTAACAATTTCCACTAATCCAATTCCAAGAAGTATAATCACCTGAAGGATAATAATAATTGGACGTGCTAGAGATTAAGCCCCATTCCCAATTAGTTCCTGATTTATTAGTAGACTTCATACCACTATCTGAATTAAATTGACCACTATTCCATACAAAATTTAAATAATTTCCTATAGGAGTCTTAAATGTAGTATAGTTTGAAATTAAAGATTCTAGAGTATCTAAATTTAACGCACTAAAACCACATTGACTTGCTTGAGTCTCATCATCTCCTGACCCCCCTTCTCCATCATCAAATTGTTGTACTATAACTAGAGATGATGAAGAAATACCAAATATACCTGCAGGATTTAATGAACCGTTATAAGTATCTGTAGTACCTTGATCTCCTCTTACATAAGTACCATGTTGTCCTCTTTTTTGTTCTACCCCATTTATTACAAACCTTGCAGCAGTTGTTAAACGAGTACCATCAATTGATTTTCTATCTAATAATCCATTTGCTAATAGAAGAACATCACAATCTTGTTCTACATTCATACTACTTATAGATGTTTGAGTGAATGAAGATGAATCATTTTGGTCTACATCTCTCATCCATTTTAGATATGTAGTTGTGTCTCCTACAGCCTCTCCACCTGTAGAATCATGACTTATGAACGTTTCAGCATTTGGTGGTAGTTCCATAACAAAGACTGCAGAGCTACCACTATGGAATCCTCCACCTCCAGAATCTACATCAGCATTGCCTCTTTGTCCTTCTATCAGTAACTTTTCGTCATCAGATGTAGTTTTATGTATAAACCAAGCATTACAGTCACCGTATTCATTCTCATCATCTCTTATATAACAATAACCAAATGATTGTGGAATTGCATTATATCCTGAACTACTAGAGATTGCAGCTCGTGATATTCTTTGTGTTCTTACATCACCAGAGCCTAGACTATAATCCATACTATATAAGACTAAGAACCTAGTCCCTGATGGGTTTAGTCTAATTATATTTCCATTAGCTAGATTAGAAATTGAGTCAAATCCAGATAAAGATTGGGTATATGGAGGGTCATCATCTACACCAGCTATATTATCAGCTGTAATTCCTGCATCCCAATTAGTGCTATCTGTAGTACCTGTACCTCTTTCTACTATTATATAATGTATATCAGTGTTCTGTCTTGTATCGTCTGTATCCTGTCCATTATGTCTTCCAATATAACAATTTGTTGTAGTAGGTGTACCACTTTGAGTTCCATCAGATGCCCAACCTTGAAGAAACTTATTTTCTGGAAATCCATAAACTTGTGTAAATATTGATATATTAGTATAACTACCATTTAGAGTAAGTTGGTCCATTGTTCCAGGCCATGAACCTATAGTTAAAGCTGATGAATCTACACTTGTACCGGCTTCACATTCATCTCCACCAGGTAATGTGTGATTACCTGATTCCATAACCATATAATAAACAGTTCCTGCAACTTCACTATCAGCACTAGCTGCATCTAATCTAACTTTAAAAGATGTAGAATCTGCACCACTTATTCTTACTGTTTCTGGTGGGTCAGAACCAGATGCTAAATTATGGGTTCCTACTATTATAGGATATGTATATGTATTTTCTAAATTGACTGTAGTCCAAGAATCATCTATAGAATCTATCTTTCCATATTCTCCTATTATTGTTCCTACAGAATTATCTATATTACCAGAAACATCATTAAATGCCCAATACATCATATCTTCAGTAGTGTGTGCTCTTTCCGTATCAGTTATATCATCTTCATCACAAGCAATATTTAATACTGAATTAGCTATTGGACTAGAACCATACAATGTTGGAATAGTTCCATCTCCACCATCTTCACCACACATACCTAGTATAGCAAAATGTTGAACTCCTGCAGATGCTCCAGTTCCTCCTGATATCTTAGTTATATCTGTTTGAACTATCTTATCTTCCCAAAGTCCATATTTCCATGTAGTTCCATCAAAGTTATCAGTATCATATGTACTACCATAATGTCCATATGCCACTTCAGAAGATGGAGGTATCTTGACCATCATAAACTCTGATATACCTGATACTGCAGTATTAGATATATTATCAGAATCTCTTCTTACTTGTACACTAGCAATTTGTCCAGAAGTAGCACCAATAAGCATACAAGATCCTCTGCAGTATATCTGATTATTATTAGTGTCTCTTTGATATCCAGCTCCTCTAGAACCTTGTATCTCGGTTCCATCTAATATTATTCTGGACTGTAAATTCTCTCTGTTATTACCACCTTCTCCATGGATATATGATAAACAAAGATAACTACCATCTTCTCCTATTTTGAATCCTTTACCTGAACCAGAAACTGTGTATATTCCATCATTTCTATCTTCAGCCCCAAATGTGAAAAGAACCCATCCTGTAGTCCATGTTTGTGTTCCAGCATTATCATGCCAAATTCCTATATCACCAACTGTCATGTTATATCAATTTCCTTATTAATTAGTTGATCCTAATTGGACCCAAACCCAATTATCAGAAGAATTCTTTGCTGAGAGATATATCCATGTACTTTCTCCTGTTCCACCTGATACTCTTATTATCTCACCAGCATGATTTGATGCTGTAGGTTTAGTATCATACCTTCTAGTTATTAACTGGGTACCTGATATTTGACTACTTGCTGCCGGAGTTCCATATATATTTCCTATGTTTATAGATCCACCTGATATAGTTGAGCCTGAAAAATATCCTCCTCCATCATGACTTATATGTTCATTGGTTAGAAAATTAGATGTACTATCATGGTCAACGTCTGAACTAGTATATAAAGATATCTGGGATGAAACATATGCTTTAGACCAATTAGACCCTGATTTAATTACACTTTCTGGTATGTCATTTAGAAACATATTAGTAGCTGGTCCATCATGATATATAGAATCATCAGAAGTTAATCCAGATGTAAGTGTTATTGCTCCGGATGTATCAGACCCAGCTCCACCTTCTCCTTCTATTAGTATTTTTTTCCAATCACCAGAACTACCAGTAATCATATATAATCTAGCCGGAGTTCCCTCGTTACCTGACATCCAAACCATTCCAGGATCTAAATTAATAGTAGAAGGAGTATTACTTGGTCCTATATAAATTTGACCAGATTCAAGAAATTGAATTTCAAATAAATCCCCTTCAAGACATAATGGACCATTATCATAATATAAAGCCCATGTTGGATCATAACCTGGCATTTCATTAAATTGTAACTCTTCTGTTAATACTGTATTTGATGATAATACTTGTGTTGATATACTAATTCCTTCAATTTCATTTATATATCCTAAAGGTGAATTAATATAAGGAGTATAAAATTTTATAGTTTGTCCATACTCAGGAGATGATAACTTTTCAAATCTACCAGCATTATCACCACTGGCATATATATTAATTCCCCTATCTCCATTTGCTGACCTACCTTTGAAACCAGAAAATGTATCTGTAGATGATTTTAGTCTTAACCCTGAATGGCCTAGAATATATATACCACTAACCTCTAGTTGTTTTAGATTAGTTATTTCTTTATGATTCCAATCCTTATTATCATCTATAGTCAAATCGGATAGATTACCTGCACTACTAATTTGTGATGATATTATTATAGTATTTGCTCCTGAATATACATATGTAGTCCCCTGTCCAGAAAAATATATTTTATTACTACCATCAGCTGTAATATCTTCTGAATCTGGATAAACATGAGGTGTAAATCCTGCACCTCCTAAATTACTAGAATCACCAGATATCCATGAGGCATATAATCCAGTTGATGTTGATATATAAGATGATGCATGTATAACTCCTCCACTTATAGATTCTCCTGATATATCCCCCCAAACTTGAAGTGCATAATCAAAATTAAAACTACCTGGAGGACATCTTATTCCTACCCCATCGCTATTATTATCTCTATAAGCAATAAAAGGAATATAAGTATCTACGGCTTCTGGTGTTAAATATAAACAAGAGGTTATATCATAATCCCCTATTTCTACAGATATATAAGTAGTTTTATCTCCTTCTCCTCCTACTGCTTGAAAAAGAGCCTCAATACCAGTTTTACCCCTTCCTTCAAGAGTGTAACTAACTAAATCAAAATCTCCTGTAACATTCTCCTTTAATTCTATAAAAGATTTATTTGAATTTTCTTCACCTACTTCAACCCTATAGAATTTATTCCCAGTATCGTCCCCAAATAAAATTTGTGGATAAGTTTCATCATTAAATGCTCTAATATTAAGTTCTCTTGAAGTACCAAATTGTGGGCCTTCTAACCTAAAGTTATTAGTATCCCAAGTTAGATTTTCATCCCCACTATATCCTTGTCCTGATTTAAATATTATAGAACCTTCTACTCCTGGTATAGGTTCATTTAATGAGTCTACTACTTTAGATAAAGAAGCATCATTCATTATACTAGGATCTCTAAAATTAGATCCAAACTCAACTGTAGTTGTAAACCCTCTATTATCTATATTATGAGTATAACTTATAATTTCATGACTACCAGTTATACCTATTTCAGTTACTCCTAAATTGAATTTATTATCAAGAGATATAGTTTCATCCCCTTCTATTGTTATTGAACCTCTTAACTTAGGAGTGTCACATCTATTTAGATATCCATCAGCTAAATTTTTAGCATCATATTGTCTTCTTATTCTTGGATCATATACTCTTTTAGGAAAGTTACCATAAGTTTGTATAGAAGCAGCAGAAGAATATTTCCATACTTGGTCTCTATTACCAACAATAATAACCTCATTAATTAGATTTTCATCTGTGTATTCAAAAGGAGAATACTCTAATATATCACTAGATGATATATAAAAATCTTGTGTTCCTGTAGGAGGTTGGTCATAATGAAAATAATAAGCTCCATTACTAGATGCTTCTACATAGAAATTAGCACCATCAAAAGAAGATAGTGCCTTTATAGCATCCCCAACAATCCAATCAGAAAAATCATATGAACCACTAACATATGTAGAGCCAGTTTTATACCCAGTACTAGAACTAATTGGTATTTGTTCCTTTATTCTCATTGATGAAGCTACTATTGTTTCAGCCCAATATCCAGTTGTATATCCTGTTATTATTACGTCCCAATCTGCCATTATTATTGCACCTTATATCCAAAATGAGTAGTATACTGCCAAAGAAGAAATGTTAACCCTACTAATTCAAATTGGTCAACTCTTACTCCTTCCATTGTTGTTCTTATATTAGCTACATTTCCTTGAAATACTAAATCATCATTAATACTTATATCAAATCTATCTCCTATAGTTATAGTTGATGATGAAGGATGATTAGATATAGTTACAACTCCCGTTTGGAAATTATTAGTTTGGGTATTAGTTATAGATAAATTAACTAAATTAGAATCAGTCTCATCTATAGAAAAGAATACATCTTCATCTGAATAATCTAAATGATAGGTTTCTACATCGTAAGTTACACTCATATTCTAGTTCTCTCCTTCCTTCTTAAATAATTACTTATTTCTTTTCCAAATTCTATTGGATTATTAGCATTTACACTAACTGGTCCTAATATATTATACTCCTCAGTATTAGTATCTCCTACACCATATGATATATTTCTACTTGGTGACACTACTCCTCCTTCAGCGAATGCTCTATCTTTAAAATAATCTGGTACTACTTTAGATAATAAAGCATTTCTTTCATCTTTATATCTAGGAGATAAAGGTACAATCATCTCTGGTCCTTTCTCCCCCATTAATCCCATAGTTGGTCCTCTAACTACTCCTCCATGTTGAAATAATCTAAGCCCACCAAAGATCCCACCTATAGCTCCAGCAACACCTGATACTACGTCAGCTGCAAGCTTAGTTGTTCCTTCAACTATACTACTAAGTATATTTTTATCTTCTTTTACTTCTTGTATTGGTTTTATTCCAGGATGTTCTACAATACGATTTGCTTCACCACTTTGTGTAATTTCTCCAGTTTTCTTATCAACGGTTGTTCTTTGTGTTACTGCAGTTCTTTGTCCTATTTCAGTTCCTTTCACTTTCTTTTCTGTAGTTATAATTTTATCTTCTGTTTCCTTTACTGTCTTAGATATAGTTTTAGTATCTGGACTCTCTATATTAGCTTTAATATCATATGTTAAATTCCACGCATCTAATACAGATTGTAACATGTTTTTCTTATCTACAGATAAACTTTTTAAGAATGAAGTCCAGTTATAATTATCCCATTGTGAAAGATTATTAAATTTACCACCTAGAGCTCTTACTAAATTTTGTATAGTTGTCTTCTTAGATGTTGATAGATTAGCATACCATGTTGAATAGTCAAGGTCATCCCATTGAGATTCAAATTTAACTTGAGCTACTACACTATCTAGTACTCCCTCTATTTCTCCTCTCTTATCACCTAAACCATCAAACCATTCATCAAATTCTTCTCCATTCCATGTACCAAATAGATTGAATGATCCACCTGCATCTTCTATAGCATCTTGAATTTGTTTCTTCTTATCACTATCTAATGAGCCTATGAATGATTTCCAATCTTCTCCATCCCAATCTGTATCAAATAATAGTTCAGTTGAGTATCCCTTTTGTTCTGCGTAGGATAATAATTGACCTAGGTCTCCCATGAAACCTTTTTCTAGAAGGGTATCAAAGTCTCCTTCTAATGAGAAATTCCACATTATATCTCCTGAATCAGAACCTAAAGTCATAAATAAAGTTAATTGGTCTATAAATCCTTCCATAGAAGAAGTTAATTCATCAATTTCTTTTCCTAGTGCTTCTACTATTTCTGCTATCTCTCCATACTCTTCAAATGAATCTAAACTAACTAAAGCAGTATTATTCAAATCTTGTAATGATTCTATTCCTAATTCTGCAGCTATAGTAGCAATAGACATGCCTTCTTCATATAAACCTAAACTCTTATATATTTTAATCAAGGTAGCAGCAACTACTAATTGTTCATCAGATAAATTTTGCCAATTACCAACGGATGATGTTATTTCTGACTCTGTTATTCCCATTCTATCTATTAAATCAAGGAATACATCATCAACATCCTCTGTATTTCCATTTAATCCTATTAATGAGTTTGCAAGTGTAGCAGTATTTCCTATCATACCTGATATAGATTCACTAACTGCATCATAGGCTTCTGCTAAATCAAAATTATATGTAGCAGTTTCGTTAGCATTATCTATCATATCATAAAATGTCTTAGCTGTTTCTGAGTTTATAATCCCCATATCCTTTAATGCTTCTACTAATGGAAGCAGGGTACTAGTGAGATCTTCGGTTGTTCCTTCAAGATTATCCATTGCATCATTATATGCTATAAATACTTGTAAATCTTCTCCACCAACTCCTAATCCCATTAGATTTTGTAATGCTTCTCCATAAGCAGCTGTACCTTTCTCTGTTTCCATAAAAGCTTCTACTGCTTCTTGTTGGGGTTTAGTTAAAGAATCATATGACTCAGTAAATTTATTTTGTAATGATAAAGCTTCACCCTGTGCATTCTTCATATCCTTGAATTTATCTACAACGTCTTCACTAATTAAACCTTGTTCTGCTAATTTCTCAAATAATTCTTCAGCTTGGTCATCAGCATCTGCTCTTAGTTTATATAATTTCTCTTCTATATCAAATATCTTCTGTTGTGCTTCTAGATAAGCTCTAAGTTTCTCTTCCATAACTGTAAGATGATTCTCCCTTATATTATCTAAAGCATTTTGTTTAGCTTCCCATTTAAGATATTCTTGTTGTTTTGTTATATATTCATCTCTAAATTTAATTAAATCTCTAGCAGACTCTAACATCATTCTTTCGGTTAATGTTAATTTCTTGTCCTCTGATATTGTGTCTCCTATTACTGCATTCATTAATTCACTAGATGCAGTAACTTGGTCTTGTAAATCTCCTATTTCTAATAATAAACTAGAATGTGTCTTTATAGAATTATTTAATCTATTTTGAGCTTCGGCAGCTTCTTCTGAATCTGCTCCATAGGTTGATATAGCTTCGGATAGTTCTAATGTTAAGTTAGCTTGTTCATCCATTAGATTATTAACTTGCTCTTGTCTAGAAGTTAAGTCATATTGTGCTTGTGAGGATTCTTCAAGAACATCAATCCATTCATCTAATGTACCTTTAGCTTTCTCTTGTCCATCTTCTGTTGTTCCTAAAGTCTCATAATAAGATCTCATATTAGTTAGTACTCCTTTAACAGAAGATAACCAAGCAGTCTCAGCATTGGTTGTTCTTTCTCTTGCCTCTACATATTCTGTATTTAATTGTATTAGTTTTCTTGTATTCTCAGCATCATTTTCCTTTGCTTTATCTAATTCTTGAAGTATTCTTTCCTCATCTTCAAGAGCATCAACTAATTCATTAGCTGTAGCTTTATAGACAGTATATTCATCACTAAGATTCAGAGTAGCTTTAGTTAATCCTACCGAATCTCTAATTATTCCTGATATTATGTTTTGGGTCTCTTGTGATAAATCTCCAAATAACATATCTCCTTTTAAACCACCTGCATCATCACCCATTGATTTAATTATCTTATTATATGTAGGAATAAATTCTTCTACTGTCATCCCAAATTCTTTTAAGGAATCTTGTAATTTAAGATAGTAAGTACTGCCCTTAACTATTTTATTACTCATTAATGATTTTGTTAAGAGATTCACTCCAGATGCGGATTGTCTGGTAGCATCATGTGTGCTTTTTATTAATTCCATAAATCTATTTACATTATCTGAAGCCTTAATCATATTAGTATCAACATTACCAACTTGTTTTCCAAAAGAAAGTAGTTCTTTAGTTGTTTTACTTAGTGATCCTTCAGCTTCTCTCGTAGAAGATGCAAACATTACAATCCCAGCTATTACTGCTCCTACTGCTATTGCAAACCAAGTTAAAGGGCATTTAAGAAGAGCAGCAGTTAAGGAAGATGTGGCAGCAGTTAATGTCCCTGTTGTTGCAGCATTTGCTGCTTTTGAGGCTGTATTCTTTAATTGTGCAACTGTATCTGCTATAACAGCAGCAATTCCTTTTGACTGAGCTACTAGATATTTTAATTTTAATGAAAGTAAAAATTTGGTTATCTTTCCACTAATAGTCATAACTTTATTGTAGAATAAAATACCTTTAGATAATAACCACATTATAACTTTTATTGCTTTAGTTACAGTATAATAAGAAATCATTAAAGGAAGTAATACTTTTAATGCAGGAGCTAACATTCCAAGAATATTTACAAATCCTGATATAACTCCTATTAATCCTTGTAATATTGGTCTTATACTATTAAATGTATCTTTAAACCCACTAACTAAAGAAGTCATAGTTGGACCAAATGCATTTAATATCATTTGACCAAAAGATGTAAGAGATGAAGTCATCTCTATTAATACCGGAGATAATTGACTTCCTATAACATTAGCAGTTTCTACAAATGCATTCTTAGCTTTAGTGAATGCTCCCCATAGAGTAGCTTCTTGAACTTCAGCAACAGAATGAGTTATATTCTCCATTAATCTATATTGTGTTGCAGCTCTAGCTATAGCATCTGCACTTTCAACAACTACAGTTGCTGCACCTGCAGTTCTTGCTCTAAACATTTGAGCAGCCTCAGCAGCTCCAAAGTTAGCAGCTTGTAATTTATAAAGAATTTCTACTAAACTATAAGTATTAGGATCTAATTGAGCCATACTTAAACCCATTCCTTCTAGCATACTCTTTGCCTTTTCTGTAGGTTTAAGTAATTTAGTAAGAACCATATTAAGACGTTGACCCGCCTGTGAATTACCACATATTACTATCTTACCATGTCTTTCAACTACTAATGTATGATTAGGAACTGTTACACAATAAACCTTTCCCTTATATGGAACCCAATCTTCAATAATAGATTTACCCAAACTCTTCTCATATCTTCGTTTATGCCATTTAGTATAATTATCTTTAGATATTAATGGAGTTGTGTGATGAGTATTTATTCCAATACACCATCCATCATATTTTGCTTCTATCCATCCTCTATCCTTAGAGTAATGTTTATCTCCACTATTTGTAGAGATATGAAATGAAGCTGCTCTATTAGTTTTCATAATAATTTCAACTAAATCATCTCTCATTTTAATAGATGATGTATATAATTGTCTACCACCTGCACCATCACCTAATTCATAATATTTTATAAATAATTCAAGAGATTGTTTAGATGCATTCTTAATTGATTCAGGAATGTATTTATCATATGATTTCCCAAATTGTTTTAGATATGTATATAATTGTTTAGAATGTATTACAAATCCTCTAGTTGATTCATCATATCTATAATGAAATGGAATATCATCTAAGCATGATTTAATCTCTTTATATGCTTTTCCATTATAATTTTGTGATATTATTATTTTATAGTCACCATTATTCTTATCATATGTAGTGTGTCCTTCAGATAAAAACAATGCCATAAATTTAATCCAGAGATTAAAAGGTATATTAGTTTCTGGTGTTATTCTATTTCTTTTATCTGAATATCCACATTCTGGTAAGGTAAAGTAATCTGGATCTTTACCATTCCAATTACCTGATAATTTATATCTTCTAGATTTTCCATATACATCACAAGCCTTCTCGATTCTAAAATTCTTATCATTCATTCCACTAACAACCATATTGTGATTATCAGTTACAAGTAAATCTATATATCTATTCTTTACTCTATAAAGTGGTTTATCAACTTCATATTCAAAGTATTCAGTAGATGTTTGCCATTCAAATGTATCTTTTTCTAGGGAATATGATAAAAACTTCTCATTACCATTTAAGTCTTTGAAATATTTAAAACCTTCATTTGTATAAACACGAGTTTCCTTATCATAACAACCTTCCATACCTACATTGGTAAGAGCAGCTACAGCCGCTACGGTTTCTTGTAAATTTACACCTAATGTTCCTGCTATTGGAGCTACATATTTCATTGCATTCTGTAACTTCTCCATTGTCAGGAAAGATGAGGTAATAGCAGCAGTAAAGGTATCTACTACCATACTGGAATCTTCTAATTCTAATTTAAATGCTTTAATTGTAGTTAATACAGCTTTTGTAGCATCAGCTAAATCACTTTGAGTTGCTTGTGCATACTCAAGAATTGGAAGTAATTCACCTTTAGTCATATCAACTACATTATAACCAGCGGATGCAATATCATAGAAAGCTTCAGCTACTTCATTCATACTATATACAGTATCTTGAGATAATGATTTAGCTAAATTTGTCATCTTATCCTTAGCATCATCAGCTCCTGAACCTAGATATCCAGATATAGCTACAGCATCTACAACAGACCGTTCAAAATCTTCAAATGTGTCTATTAGACTACCTATACCCTGTCTAAGTCCCATTACCATTTGAACACCGATACTGAAAGTGATATAGTGAACAATCTTTTTCATAAAGGATTGAAGACTAAACATTTCAGCTACTCCATGTTGTTTAAATTGTGTGAATGCTTTCTTTCCTTTTTGTGTAGCTTTTGGTATACCTTTACCTAAATTAGTTTCTACTGACTTTCTTAATGCAGTTATCCTAGTAGATAATCCTTGTAACTGTCCTCCAGTTTTCTTTGCAAACTCATCAAACCCCTTAACTGATACTGATGAAGATTGCTTAACTCCTTTAGATAACTTATTAAAACTAGCATTTAACCCTTTAAGTTGTGTCTGTACTTTAGCTATTTTTTGTGTAAACTGAGTAAGGTTTGCGGAGAGCGATACGCTCAATGTGCCTAAATCCATTCCTGCTGGCATATATAAATTCCTTATTTATTTAATTTTGCTCTAGAAAGCCATATAAGCAATTCAGAGAGCACTTTATATCATCGAATAGTATTATATAGGGTACTTAGAGTTTTTGCGTTAGCGTCCATTCTAGACCCTTTCTCGTCGATAATTAACATCACTCTTGTTCTACATCTACAAGTTGAAATGCATCTCTTTGATATATAGGTAATGCACCTTGAGATCCACCAGTGTTATGATACCCTTTCCAGAGTATAACATATACTCCTAAAGGATCTGTTGAATTAGTAGATATATAATATCTATATGTTCCTGTTCCTGTTCTAGAAGCAGATTGTGAACTATATAGATAATTACCATCAGATTTGACTACACTCACCCAAGCTTTATTACCAGATGGATCTGTTGGTGAAGACGAGACCTGAAAAGTCACATCAGCTTTAATTGTATTGCATCTTTCATACTTATCTAGAGCCATATACTATTCCTTTATAATTCTAAAAACATAATAACATTAATCAGCAGCTTCCCATTCTTGAGTTATATTAAAATGAGAACTCAATGAAGGATTTACTGTATAATGTGTAGACATAGTTGGATTAACATTATAATATTTACTAAGTACAGGTGTAACTGAAAAGTACTTAGATAATACAGGAGATACTGAATAATAATTAGATAGAGCCACTGTTGCTGTATCTATAAATATATATTTAAATAGACTTATATCAAATGTATGTTTTGTTGTAGCTGTCTCTGTATATAGTCTGGTATCAAAGATATGATTGATAGAATTAAGTTTCTCCAGTATGATATCTAATAATACTTCATTTGTAAATAGATGACTCAATATCACATCGGTAATATAGTTTCTTGATAGTCTTCCAGAAGAAAGATTTATATCAAATATATATTCACTTTTCAATAATCCTTCTAGGATCATATCAGTATTATATTTAGATGAGGAAACACTTCCTAACACAGTGTTAAGTATTATATTAGACTTTATATCTAATTGTTCTAATAAAGTATTAAGAATAAATTCTTCTTTAAGATTTGTTTTCTCTAATATAGTATCTAAGTCAATCATTCTATCATTAATAGATTCTAGTAGTGCATCAATTATTAAATCTTCTTTTATCCCTATAGAACTAAGGAGAGTGTCTATATTATATTGTACCACAGTAGCTTCTCCAGTCAATATCATATCTATAAAGTATGATTTAGGAAGATTAGTTCTTTTAGATAGTAAATCAAAGAAGTATTCTTTAGATATAATACTATTTAATATAACATCAATATTAATATTATTTGTAAATAATTTAGTTAGTAGAGTATCAGTATCATATCCTTCTGATATAAGCTTCTTAAGAAGAGTATCCATGTTTACTATTACCTGTGGAAGATTAGATATAAATACATCCATCATATAAGAATTATCAATTGAAGTTCTTTCTATCAAAGTGGCTATAGAAATATCTTCCTTATTAATTCCCTCTAGTATAGTATCGATTTCATACCCATCAGAAACTAATTTATCTAATACTACATCTAGAAACGTCTCCTTATCTATGGATAGTAAATTAAGTAGAGTATCAAATGTATATTCTTTGGTATTTAGTATCTTATTAAGTAAAATATCAAAGGAGTAAGATGTATCCGATAGTGTTTCTAATAACACATCATATACATAAGATAATTTTTCTGTATCCTTTTGAGTTAATATATCAAATATATAATTTCTAGTATTTCTACCTTTAAGACATATATCTATAACGTGTGACTTATCTATATCTAATTTGTTAAGTAATACATCTATATTAATCTCATTCTTGTTTAGTTTAGATAATATAATATCAACAAATGAATTTATATCAAGTTCTTTCTCTAGTAATGTATCTATATCTAAATCTCTTTTAATATCTAATTTATTTAGAAGAGTATCAATATTATAGAATTCCTCTTCTAACACACCGGATAACAATAAATCTATTATTTGTGAAGTTGATAACTCTTTTTCTAATAATATATCTATAAATGTTTCTTTCTTAGATAATAATTCTAATATTACATCTATATATTCAGATAGAGTTTCTCTAGATTCTAATACTGTATTAATTTTAGAGTCTGTTGATTCTAGTTTTTCAATTAATATATCTATTATATAATCTTTTGTTTCTTGTTTCTCTAGAAGAATATCTAGAGTTATATCTTTCTTTTGTAATAATGAAGTTAATATTTCTATAGTGTTGGAAGAATCTTTTTGTATCTCTAGAATAATATCAATTAATTGTTCTTTGCTTCCTTCTGAAGAAAGAAGAGTATCTATAAACTCTTGTTTTGATATTTCTCCTCTAAGAAGAGTATCTGTAAGTAAACTTCTCTCGTTTTTAATCCCACTAAGTAATACATCAGTTGTATACTGACGAAACATTCTAGTGAATACACTTTTCCCGAAAAGGGCTTGTCCGAATATAGAATTATAAACTGCCATTAATAATCACTTGTCTTTAAATTTATATCCTTCTTAACATAATTATCAGCATGTAGATATAATTCATCTCCATAATAATAAGATGAAGAGTATATATCTCCAATCTTCTTTGCATTTTGATAAGCATATATTCTTGGGATTGTTCCAGAAATATCTAATATAAATTCATATTTAAATAGGTCATCATATATTTGGATTACATCTCCATTTGTAGCTACATCCATAAGTTCTATAGCCGTTCTACCATTCGCATCAGTTTGACCGCTTGCTGAACCTTGAGGATTAGTTATATCTTGGGCATATACCCAATGAGATGGAATATTATTATCATCTATCTTATTATCTGAAAGAATAACAAATACTGGAAAAGGATTATTCAATGTCATGTCTGATTCCAAGTCCTATTAGAAGTAATTTTAGTTACACAAACATCCCATATACCTACTGCCTGATCTGAATTGTATGTAGTTCCTTGAAAATGATATATCCATATATAATTAGAATCATCCCACAATGCTATCATTTCTAATTCAGCCATACTCATTGCATCAGCCTCAGCACCAAGTGTACCACCATCTCCATTAGAAAAACCAGTATAATTATAACCATTACCAACATCTATCAGAGTAAAAGTTCTATTCTCGTAATTATCTGTGTAATCAGAATTCTCAGTCATATTAAATGTTAAATCTCCAGAATTATCTTCTAGATTTGATTTAATTACATCAAAAGTATATATATTAATATCATCAGCTCCGCCATCATCTGCAGAAGTATAATCTACCCAAGTTCCATCATTATCTAAATGTGAGATTTCATCAGATCCATCAAAAGTATATCCTGTCATATTCTCCACTACACCAGACATTGTTGTATTACTACCTAACCATACAAAATAATCAACGCCATCATTACGGATGGTTTCCTCATAATATGTTACAGGTGCACTTTCTGTCGTAAACTCATAAATATCACTCGTTGTATTATCAGTAGTATCATCAGCTGTTACTTTCCAGTAATATTTAGTTGAATAACTTGATGCGCCATTGTAATCATAACTTATACTTGTACCAGTGGAAACTGTACTATTCGTTTGTTGATGAGTCCAATCTGCGCCATTATTACTTGTATAAAAATTACAAGTCATAGTATCGCTATCTGCATCAGAAACAGTTACATTAACAGTAGGTTGTAGACTAATATCTGTGCTTTGATTACTTGGTACTTCACCTGTTATTGTTGGTGCAGTATTTGTTATTGGTTCTTCATCCAATGTTCCATATAATGGACTACCGTAATCGCTATATTTAGTACCACCCATAGGGTCATTCAATGAAGGAGTTGATGAGTCTGATAAACTATCTTGCCATTGCATTGCAGTTATACCATTCGAATAAAATATATTAGTTACTCCACCTGCACTAGCAGAACACACTGCTAAAATATATTCTGTTTCTGTATCTAAAGATATTGCGTCATCAAACTCAAACGTAAACCAATCACCATAACCACCATCAGTTGGTCCGACAGTTCGTATTTCTGTTTGCTCAATTAAATCTTTATTGCTATCGTAAATACCACAACGAATCTTTTTTTCCTCCGTAGTTATTTCTAATTTTACTGTTATATTATAAAGATATAAATCACCATCACTAGGAGTTGTGTCCCATAAACCGTGTGCTTTGCCTTCAATATTTTGTGTGGAATATGTTACATCCCAGTCTTCTGAACCAAAAGTCGGGTCAACCCAAATAGGATAAACAGCATTATCAAGAAAATCTTGTGGAATACTAAGAATCATACTGCCATTATTTATGGTCATGTCTCCATAAACCCAGTTATCATCATTATCTATTATTTTAGGTCGAAAAACACGAAACACGGTATTATTATAACTACCTATTCCAAAACTATTCTCAGGCGCGATAAAAACATCGTTAAACACATATCCACCATTGCCATCACTAAAAACACTAAGACCATTTGTATCAAGTCCATAAACAATACTATTATTATCAGGATTGTTCTGTAATTCTAATAAAAACTCTAAGCACGTGACATTACTCACATTACAGGGATAAAAACTAATATTGCTATCACTATATTGTTGTGTAAAACTTGTATTCTCAATAGACCATCCACTGGGTAGACCTTTATCCTGAAAAACACTGATATATTGACTACTATTCATACCATTATATAATCGCATAGTGCTACTGTTTTTTTCCACTTCTGCATAAAAACTATTATTTTCACCTGTAAACTTTACTGTATCAGAAACAGGTGGAACATAAGACAAATAACTATCCTCAAACTGTCCAACGATTTCATCATTATAAAAATAAGTATAATTCAAAACAAGATTATTATTACTCGCTGATACATTAACACGAATACTATGACTGTCATCTATATCAACAATTGTATTCAACAAGTCACCTATTCCACTGTTGTTATCACTATAATTAACTCTTATTTCTTGATTAATACGTAACCAGTTAAAACCATCTGGAATATCACTATCACTATCATATTGAGCGTAATTAAAAATATAATCAGTCTCAATATAAAACCTGTTTCCATAACTATTAGTCCAATCATTCAACACATGAAAGACATCCCACATGCCATATATAGGGTCTGGTGCATTACCACGTTGACATACCATAAGACTAGGATTACATGGTGTTACATACCCAAAATCATC
>CAZQXW010000044.1:0-12212 GCA_964597365.1 uncultured Thermoplasmatales archaeon
CAGAGACGGAGTGCGGGTTGCCGGTGGTCGTGCCACGGTGGGTAGTGTTGGAGGCTACGTCGGCATGATCGGAGCCGTCGCCAGCCACGTGGGCCGAGTTGATCACCACGTCCGAGTGGTCGCTGCCGTCGCTGCTGACGTGCGTGTTGGCCGCTTTCGCCTGGGCGGCGGTGACTTCGTTCGCACCGCCTTCGTCCAGCTTCGTGTCCGTGTTCTGGGTGTGGCGCGCGGCGGAGTTCGTGGCGATGGAGTCGTGGCTGTAGTCGCTTTCGTGCGCGGTGATTTCGGTGGCCGCGGCGCCGGCAGGGTCGTAGAGGCCGGCGTGGTCGCCCCATCCGTAGGCGGCGTCGTAGTTCGTATGGTTATACGCGCTTTCGTGCGTGCCGACTTCGCTTGCCGCGGTTCCTTCGGCGTCGGCCCCGACGTCGGAGGCGGTGGGCGTGCTGATTTCCCAGGTGTTTGCGCCGGTACGTTTTGCCCAGCCCCCTGTCGAGGAAAGCCCCGCGAGCGCGGTCAGGTCCGCGTCGATGGGCTGGTAGGTGGCGTCGTGATCGTGCGAGTCCGCGGCCTTGGCGTCCAGTTGGGTTTGGATGGGGGACGTGACGCCGGACAGGCGGCCAAGCTCGTCGGCGGAGGCGCCGCCGATGAGGTGTCCGTTGGGGTCTAGATCGCCGCCCAGTTGCGGGGAGGTATCTTCGGCGAGTTCGGTCAGCCAGTTTCCGCAGACGACGGCCATGGTGTTTCCGTTGGGTCAGGGTAGGAATGAGGACAGCAGTGCGCCGGCGGCTCCGCCCAGGAATCCCGAGCCGGCCATGAATCCCCAGAGCGTGGCGGCTCGGGTTTCGACGCGGCGGAGTCGTTTTTCGATGTCGGCGACCGGGCACCGTTCGTAGTGTTCGGTTAGGGCGGCGGCCGCGGCCTCGGTCGCGACGGCTCGCATCCAGTCACGCAGGGGCACGCGGACGGCGTCGGAGTCGTTTGCGGCGTCTTGTGGCTGGGTCATGGGCTCGATTCGACCAGGCGGGTGTGGATGCGGATTCGTTGGCGGTGCGGTCCGGCGAGGCGGTACGGGTCGCCGGCGGCGGGGTGGCCGACTTCGTAGGTTTCGCGTCGCCCGTCGTGTTCGTAGACGATGCGGTCGCCTGCTTGGGGGAGCGTGGCGTCGCCGGCGACGGTCAGGTCGGCGGTGTTGCATAGCCAATCGTCAGACCGGGCGAGGGTTGTGGTCCCGTAGGCGTCGGAGATTTCGATTTCCGTCTCGCCGCGGACGGCTCGCAGGGCGGTCGCCCAGTCGCCGCGGTGGTAGGTCACATCGACGGCGACGTCATCGAGGCGGGCGGCCGCGGCGGCGATTTTGGCGGCGAGGTCCATGGGCGCGATCCCGGGGCCCGGGCCGGTGAGGCGGGCCGGCCCGGGCCCATGCTAACCGCGGCGGCGCGGCTGGTGTCAGAAGCGGAGTTCGAGCGACATGTCTTCGTCGCTCGCGTCGTTGTCGTTGCTGGCGGTGGCGGCCAGTTTGACGTAACGCTCGCAGTCGGAGGGCAGGCGGAAGCGGGCTTCGGCCGCAGCCGCTCCGGCTGCGTCGGCCCCGGTTTGGACGATCACCTCGGCGGCGATGGTTTTGGCGCTGCCGAAGGCCGAATCGTTGTCGGTCACGATGGAGTATTTCATCGTGTGTGTGTTTGGCAGGGCCGTCGCATCGAGGGCCGGCGCGTTGATGACCAGTTCGCAGTCCGCGAGCCGGTGGCCGGCCGCGGACAGTGCGCCCAGGTCGAGGGCGTCGGTGTAGACGGTTGTGTCCTCGGCCGGGAGGGCCTTGGTTTCCTGGAAGGTTTTGTCGCCGACGTTGTATCCCATGGTTTGGGCTCCGTGTTTGGGGTGGTTGGGTCGGTTGGCGTCGCAGGTCGGCCGCGGCGGCGGCTTAGAGGGCGAGTGTTTCGGTGTTGACGATTGCGTCGGTGACGGCGATCGGGATGCCGTCCCAGTCGGCCGGGGCCGGCGCGGGTCGGCCCAGCGGATCGTAGGCCGTGCGGCTCCCACGCAGTTGACCGAGCGACCGCCGTGACATGAAGATCGCGTCGGGCCGGACGCCGGCCGGGAAGAGTTCGACCAGGTCGGCCATGAGGCTGTCGGTCAGTCCTTTGCCTGAGTCGGTGGTGAGTTTCTTGATCCGGGCCGCGTGCTTGATGTTTCCGACCTGCAAACCCGGGCGGGCGAGCAATTCTTGCACGTACGCGGTGAAGCGGTTCGAGCCGCCGCTGTCGAGGACGGTCTCTTTGCGCGGCGGATCGACGTCGATGCGGGCGTCGTTGCCGAGGACCCAGTGCAGCGAGTCCATGCCGAACTTGATGGCCCAGACGCTGGAGGCGACGTTGTCGGTGGTCCCGGTGGCGTCGACGACCATGTTGGTCGCGTCATAGCACTGGAGCAGGCCCGGGAACCCTTTGGCGTCGCCGAAGGTGGCGTTGGTGCCGTAGTAGAAGACCTTGCAGAGTTGCTGCAAGGCTCCTTCGAGGATGCCGGCGGCTTCGAGGGCGATGTAGGCCTCGGGGCCGTCCTCGTAAGCGTCGGCGACGGCGACGTCGGCTTCCCACCGCGGGTTGAGGATGTATGTCTCGACCAGGCGGTTTTCGAAGGTGCTTTCAATGGGGGCCTGGCCCTCGTTGGCGTCGCGGAAGGTGACCGACGGCACGGCCGTGCGGACCTTGGTGCGGTACTGGAGCCCGCGGATTGCGCGCGACGGCGCGAGGGTGATTTCCGGGTGGATTTGTGCAGCCTCTTCGATGAGGCCGACCACCGGGTCGGTGTTGTTGAGTTTGGCGATGTCAAGAAGGCTGGGCATTGGTTCGGGTCCTTGGAGTTAGGTGGTAGTGGTGGCGTGTGGTGGGGCGTTGGCGGGTGTTTAGCCCGTTTGGCGTCGGAGATTGAGGCTGGCGGCGAATTCGGCCCGGGCGTCGGTCCCGAGATTGGCGCGAAGCTGTTCGGTTCGCGGGTTGGTGGGCTGGGCCGGCTGATGGTCGACGGGCGTGTTGTCGCCCGCGGCGTCGCCGGCTTGTTGCAGCCGTTGGCGGAGCTCGGCGTTTTCGTTGCGGAGTTCGACCACGTAGAGGTCGCGGGCTTCGTCGAAGGATTTCCCTTCGGCGAACCAGACGGCGCCGCGTTCGCCGAACGCGTCGAGGAACCGGCGGCCGTCGCTCGGTTGGGTCATGGCGCCGGCGTTGGCCGGTTCGGCCGGGGGTTCCGTGGTCGGCTCGGGGTCGGCCGGGGGCTCGGGCTGGTTTTGCTGGGCGGGCTCCGTCGGCTTGCCGTTGCTGCCGGCGTTATCGGTCGGCGGATCGGCCGGCGGCGTGTCCTTTTTCGGGTCGTCGGCCGGGGCGGCATCGTCGGTCGGTGGATTAACCGGCGTGGTCGGCTCGGCGTCGGCCGGCGGCGTTTGGGTGAGGTTTTCGGTGGGCGGCTTGGGCATGTTGGTCCCTCGGGTTGGGCGTGAAAATTCGGCGGCGGTCGCGCGATCGTACCCGTAGGGGCAGATGGCTACGCCTCGGAGATTCCATTGGCGGACGATGTTTACCGGGCCTTCGTAGGTCCGGCCGTTGGCTGTGGTGGACATGCCGGCCGGGACGTCTTCGAGTACGGCGGTTTCGGATTCGAAGGCGATTGAGGCTTCGAACGGCACGCCGGCGGCGGACGCTCGGCGGAGTTCCTCGACGCGGGGGTGGGTGGCGATTAGGGCGCCGTGGCCGACCAGTTCGCCGTCGGCGGTTTCCCATTCGCCAACGTAGCCGATGACTTCGCCGTAATCGTGGCAGTAGTCGACCGGCAGGCGGTCGCGGTGGGTTTTCATGCCGGCCAGGTCGTGGACCACGGGCCCGTAGAGCCAGTGGTTGACCGGATCGGCTGTGCGCGCGACCAGGCGGAGCGGTACGGCGTCGCCTTTGGGTGTGCCGGTGGGGATGGCGAAGTCGGCGGTGAGCCTGGCGGCTTCGGGCGGTACGGCGAGCGGCGGCGCGGCGGTGGCGGGCATGTTATGCGACTGTTTTGGTTGGGGTTGGGGTTGGGGTTGGCAGCAGGCCGGCAAGCAACGCTTGTTCTTCGCGCAGGTCGGCGGCGATTTCGTCTAGGTCTTCGCCGCGGCGTTTCAGGATTCGGCGGCGGCTGGCGAGCCCGTTTTTTACGGCTAGGACGTCGGCCGAGATCTCTTTTAGGGGGTCGAGCCACGGCTGGCCCGCGGGGATGTATTCGATTTGGCGAGTCAGTTGGGCCAGGTCGATTTTGCTGGGTAGGCGCAAACGGCCGTCGAGGATCGCGAGTCTGAGCCGCCAGGCATCGAGGTGATGCAGGTGTCGGCGGACGGGTTCGCGTTTGTTGGCGGCGCTTTGCTCGTAGAGCAGTAACGCCCCGCGGCTTCCCGAGTAGTTGGTGAAGCTTTCGTCGAAAAAACTGTAGGGGATATCGAGCGCCTTTAATGCGACCGCGATCATGAAGCGGCTGTACGCGGTGAATTCGTTCGCCGGCGTGTTGCTTTCGAGGATTTCGGCTTTGTCCTCGGCGTTCAGGTCGAGTTGGAAGGGCCCGGATCCAAAGTCGATTTCGGTTGCGCTGTGGTCGGGGTTTCCGTCGGTGTCGTTGGCAGTCGTGACGTCGCCGAGCGCTTCGTCGTCGTTGCGGTAGAGGGCGAGCCCGATGAGTTGGGAGATTTTGGCTTTTGCGTGCGCGTAGTCGAAGCCTTCGTAGGTATCGCGCAGCCGGTTCAGGGCGGAGGCCAGCGGGCTGACGCCGCGGAATTGGTCGTAGCGCTGGTAGTAGGCTAGCGGTACGATCCAGCGGGCGGGGATATCGCGGCGGTATTCGAGCCGGCCGTGTCGTAGGCGATCGTGGAGGGCGTAGGCCACGGCTTGGCCGCGGCGGCCGGTGCGGATGCCGTGGGTGTAGATGCTGCCGTCGCGACCGGCGGGCGTGCGGATACGGTCGGATTCGATCATGTCGACCGTGGCGTCGCGATTTAGGTGCGTAAACACGTCGCCGTCTTCGGTTCGGCGGGCCTCGGCGAGTCGCAAGTATTCGGCCCGGGAGAATCGGTGGCTGGCGTCGAAGTTTTCCGGTTGGTCGGCTTCGGTCAAGAAGGCTTCGAGTTCGCGGTTTAGGCCGGTGTCTGTGGTGCGCACCTGGCGGCTGAAGGTGGCGACGTAGTCGAGGTGCTTGCGGACGGCCCAGGCGGCGATTTCGAAGTTCCGCGTCGCGTCTCGTGCGCTGCCGATTAGAAGTCGGCGTGCGGTCGGGTCCGCGTGTTCGTCTTGGCTGAGCAGTTGCCCGAACGGCGTGCGGCGTCGGTTGCTGGACTTCGCCGCATCGAAGTCGATTCCCATGCGCACCAGTCCCGCGGCCCGGCGGGCGGTGTGGCGTGCGAATCGTTGAAGGGCGGCGAGGGCTGGCATTGTTAGGCGGAGGGTGAGCCGGGTAGGCGGATCGAGGCGCAGCGCGGTCGGGTGCGCGATTGGCGGGCGGCGAGGCTGGCGTAGTAGTGGCGGATTTCGCGCAGTTGCCGCGGGCTGGTGTATTCGATTTTGAATTGGCCATCGACGTCGACCACGCGGCCGGTCGCCCCTTCGAGCAACGCGGCGTCGCAGGCGGCGACGATTTCGGCGGGCGTGGGCGTGGCCATGCGTGCGATCTTGCCGCTTACAAGTGGCTAACGCGAGTGCGATCGCCGCGGAAAAGTATCAATGGCCGTATTTGTTAAGCTGGGAAAAGCGATCGGCAGCCGTTGGCCCCTCGGGTAGTGGGGCACGGTCGAGGACACCCCAGCAGCGGCGCAGAGGGCGGGGGCGGTCGGACGTATTCGGCATCGTCGACCGGCGTCGGATCGCGTGAGGCGGCGGCGTGTGGACGCGGTTTTTTGGGGCCGGCGGTGTGAACGTCAATCGTCGTCGTTGGGCGCGTCTTGCTCGGCATCGTCACCGCTGAGGACGATTGGCGGGTCGGTGGGGTGGTTTTCGTAGGCCAGATCGACGCGGGCCTGCCCGCAGTCGGCGCAGGTGGTCCGACGGCGGGCGATGTGGGTGTACGGTTCGCCGTGGGCCAGGCCGGGATACGGTTGGCGGCGCGTGTGCGTGTACCGGGTCCGTCGTGTGGACCCGCATTTCGCGCATCGGCTGGGCAGGATGCGGACGGTGTCGTATCGGCGATTGCGGCTTCCGGCTGGTCGGCCGTCTTTTTTGGCAACGGCGGTTCGGGGCTGTTTTTTGGGCATGGTCAGAGATTGAGTTTTCGGGGTTGGCCGCGTCGGCGGCGGCGTGTGGTGGGTTCGGCTCCTGGGGGCGAGCCGCCGCGGACCGCGGCGGCGACGATCGCGCCGACGGCGGTGTCCCAGAAGTGGTTGTCCATGTTGGGCCGGGCGGTCCATTGGTTGATCGTTCGGCCGCGGCCGGTGGTGGCGACCGGGTACTCCGCGCACAGGTGGTCGATGTAAAGTCGATGGTCGCCGTCGGGCAAGAGGATCGCGCCCGGGTCGCCCGGTGCGGTGGCGAGGGCGCCGGCGGCGATAGACTTCCACGTGTTGGCGTCGAATTGGATGGTGCGGGTTTTGCCGCTGGCCGGTCGCGGGCTTCGCCAGTGGTGACCGCGGCGATCGCCGGGTTTTTTGCGCCAGTCGCTCATGGGCATTTGCGCGGCGGTGATGGGGATTCCGATCGACGGGCTGGCCGCGGCTGGGTGTTTGGAGCTTCGGATTGCTAGTGCGACGGCCTCGGGTTTGTAGCCCGCGTCGACCAGGGCCAAGTCGAGGCGGAGCGTGTCGCCGTCGGCGGTCTCGTATTCGCGGCTGGTGAAAGTGTCGAGTAGGTCGCGGATCCCGGCGACGATCGCTCCGTCTTTCCCGGTCTTGGGGTACTTGCGGCGGAGCGTGGAGGTGGCGTCGCGGAGGGTGAAGTAGTCGCGGCGTTGTTGCGGCCAGGTCCCGTAGTCGATGATGAATCCGCTGAGGTCGTGGTCGGTGGTTGCGAGCAAAGTCCAATACAGCAGCGCGTCGTGGACGTCGACATGCGCGGTGAGTCGGACGATCCCGGCGGGTACGGTCCCGCGTTGGAATCCGGCGGGGCGGCTGCGGAGGTCGTCGCGTGTGAGCGCGTCGGCGGTTTCGGTGTCGTCAATTGGGTCCTGTTGGTATTCGGCGCTGAAGGCGGCCGGGTCGCGCAGACGCAGGTTGTGGAGGCTTTGGATTGCGGAGAGTTCGGTCGCGTGGTTGTAGTTTTCCGGCCACGTCACCACGGCGCCGGCGTCCATTGTGTTGCGGTTGGTGCGGTAGTAGTCGGTGGCTTCGCGGCCGTCGCCGTCGGCCCGTAGGCTTTCGGTGCGGAGCCGCGCGTATTCGGCCCAGAGGTTTTCAGCGTCCGGCCAGGTCTCGACGGCCCGGTGGATTTGCCCCTGCCATTGCGGGGAGATTTCGCGGTCTAGTAGGCGGTGGGCCAGGTCGTGGCGGCGGATGACGGTGCACGGCATCACGGCGGCGATTTGGGTGCCTGGGCCGGAGAGGTTCAGGACGGCTCCGTTGATGACGCTGGCGCGGTTTTCGCATTGGGACGGGCTTCGGGCGGATTCGTCGGTCTGCGGATCATCCAGGATGGCCATGGACGGGCGGATCGTGCGGCCGTCTTTGGTGACGTGCTGCATCCCGCGGATGCGCCCGGTCAACCCGGCGGTGCGGACGGTGGCCCCGCTGGCGCGGCTGCCCGCGATGGTTGGGAGCGTGATTTCGTGGCTGGTCCAGCGCAGCGCGGTTGGCCGGCCGCGGTGGAGTTGGCCGGCGGAGCGTTGATGAACGCCTTCTAGCTTTTGGACTGGATAGCAGACTTCGGGCCAGTCGCCGGCGAGGGTGGCGTTGCTTTCCAGGGCCGTTTTGATCGCGGCCAGTAGCGAGGCGGCGGCGGGCTCGTCGGCACCGATGAGCGCGATCATCGAACGGGCGCCGGTCATTAGGGCCCAGAGGGCGGCAGTCCAGGTCAGCGAGGTCTTTCCGTATCCGCGAGGCATGGCGACGGCAAACAGTCCGCCGTGAGTGGCGGCGCGTTGGAGTGATGCAATCACCGCTGTGTGGGCGGGGCTGAATGGCAGGTAGAACGTGTCGGGGAAATACGCTTTGGCGAACGTGGCCAGGTCGGCGGACGTTGCTCGGCGCCGGTCGGGATCCGCGATCGGCGGGATGGGCCCGATCTCGCGGCCGGCCGCGGCCAGGCGGCGTTGTCGGGCGGCGGTCGTGTCGGCGTGGGCCCGGTAGGCGTCGGCGTCATGGTCGCGGCGTCTCGGCATGTTCGGTCAGTCTCGCGGCGGCGATCCGGGCGAGGTCGGCCGTCGCGGTGTCCGGGGTGGCATCGCCGGCGAGTCTGAGGGGTGCGAGGTGCCCGCGTATCTCTTGGAGTTGGGCGTCGGCGTCGTTGTGGGCGTCGTTGGGGACGGCGGGCGAGGTTTCGAATCCCCAGAGCTTGGTCAGGCTGTTTTGTGCTTGCAGGGCGGTTTTGACGTCGGCGAGTTGGATGGCGCGTTTGTAGCACTCGCGGTAGGCTTCGACGGCCGTGCCGAATTCTTGGACGCGGTCGGCTCCTGCTTCTTGGATTAGGCGTCGGTGGGCGGCTTCGAGGGCGGCTTGGGCGTTTTTCGGTGACAGGCCGAGGCGGTCGGTCAGGGCGGCAAGCGTTGGCTGGTCGCCGCGGAGCGTGACCCGGAGGATCACGGCCTTTTCGACGATTTCCGCGTCGGGCTGTTTGGGTTTGGCGGTTCGTTTTTTTCGTTTGGCCATGGTCAGCAGCCGGCGTAGGCGAACCCGAAGGCGGCGGCGTCTTTCGCGCGGAGGGCGGCGAGGCTCGCCCGCATGGTGGCGCCGCTGGTGATGGCGTCGTCGATCACGAGGACGAAGGACGGCGGGCGGCGGGTCAGGCGGACATCCTCGGCGGCGGCGAGGGCGGCGTGGGGGTGATGGGTCGTCTTGGGTTTTGCCCGTTTCAGTAGCCGGTGGAATCGGCGATCCAGGCGGGTGGCCACGGTTTGGGCCAGTGTTTCGGCGTAATACTGGCCCGGGGCGCTGGCGCCTTGGGGTGGGCAGGTCACGACGGCGGCCGCGGGAAGGCTTGGTTGCCAGTGCTGAATGACCGCGGTCAGGGCTTCGGCGATGGTGTCGGTGTCGGGGTCGGCCGCGGGATCGAGCTTTGCGGCGAACAGGCGTTTGCGGGTGTGCTTGTCGCGAGTGACGGCCCACACTCCGAATCCGGCTCGGGTTTGTGGGTGGGCGAGTTTGTCTTTTTTGCGTTTCGGGCCGGTGCCGAGGTCGGTTTCCGGGGGGATGCGGGCGAGTGTTTCCTCAAACCAGTCGCGGTAGTGTGCCCAGAGATCGCGGTCGTTGGTGATAGCGAATTGTTCGGCCCGTGGGTTGTCGGTCATATTGGCGGACCCTTCGATAACGATATGGTCTTCGCCGTGGTACAGCAGCGCGATTTTGGAGTGATTGAGGAAGGCGCGGTAGCGGCCGCCGTGGCGGCGGATGGTGTCGAGCAATCGGCAGTAGACGGCCGTTTCGCGTTGGCGGAAGTAGAGGCCGGTCAGGCATCCGACGTCCCCGATTCGGCCCGCTTGCCATTGTTCGGCGAGTTCGCGGACGGCGTTCGCGTTGATGGTCCAGGTGGAGAAGTAGAGGCGGTCGGCTTGGCCGAGTTGGTCGATGGCCCATTGGACGACGTTCCAGGTATGGGTTGATCCGTCGGCGATGAAGTGGATCGTTTCGCCCGGCGCGGGTTTGTCGCCGAGGACGTCGCCGAGCAGGTCTTGGCGGCGGCCGTGGGCCCACCGGCGTCGGGCGTCGCGGCGGATGGCTCGGCGGTCGGGGATCGCGGTGGTGGATAGCGGGTCGGCGGTCGGGTCGATATCGAGGGCGGCGAGCGGGTCCAGATCGCCGCCGAAGTCGAGTAGGTCGTCGAGGTGGTCGGTCTCGGCTGGCATCCATTTCCGGTGGGCTAGGGCGCGGGAAAAGAAAGTCTGTTTGGTTTTCTGGCTCTTTTCCGCGGGGTCGTCCTGTGAAACGTCAGGAAGGACCCGCGAAGGGGGCACGTTCGCGTGTCAGGCCGCGTTGGGCGAATCTCCGGGAAACACCGACACTCCGGCCCATCCGCCCGTTTCGTGGTTGGTCCGGTACGTGACGGCGGTCCCCAGTCGGGCGGCGAGGCGGCGGGCGATCGCCGCGGCGTGGCCGGGTGTGCGTGCGGTCAGGCGAAAGAGGTGGTGGCCGTGGCGGACGTTCCAGGATCGGCGTGGCGTGCGTTTCATCGGTCGCGTGGGTCAGCGGTCAGGGCTTCGGCAAGTTGGCTTTTCGTGGGGTACGCGTGGCCGCGGGCGATCAACCATTCTTGGACGTCGATTTCGCCGATGGAGAGGCGGCCCAGCAGCCGGCCGAACGAGAACAATTGGCGGATCGCTTCGGTGATGCCGACGGTCCCGTCCCCGTCCTTGTCGATGGGCAGCGGCGCCCAGACGGAGAGCGTTTGGTCGGCGGTCTCTTCGAGCAAGCCGTCCAGGGCTTTGGCTGCGGCCCGGCCCTCCGGGACGGCGAGCGGCGCAGCCCAGCAGTCGAGTAGGCGGACATGCACGGCCCGGCCGCCGACGTCGATGACGACCGTGTCGCCGTCGATGGTCCGCACCCACCGGGCGTGGCGGGCTTGCAGGCTGTTGGTTTCCAGGTCGATTACGATCATGGTGGGCTTCCGTGCGAAGGTAGGGCCCGGGCCGGCTTCGTGCCGGCCCGGGCTTCATCCCGGCGATCCATCGCCGGCCGTCCCTGTTGCGTGTAGGGCGCGGCCGCGAGGGCGGTCGCGTCGCCGGGGGCGGGCTAACCGGGGGCCGTTCCCGTGGCGGATTCGGTGGATGCGTTCGGCGCGGCGGCCGGCCCGCGCGGCTCTTCAGTCCGGCGGACACCTTGCGCGATGTCGGTCCGGTTGTCGTTTCCGCCGAACGTGGTCAGCAGGTCATACACTCGCTGGTAAAGTTGGTAGACCCGCATGGAATCGTTGATCGTGATGAACTGGGTTCGCCACCGGCTTTCCAACCGCGTCCATGCGACGATGCACCGGTCGACGCCTTCGAGCACGATCGCGGCGAATCCGTTCCGCAAATCGAGCTGCGAGCGGATTGGGATGTTTGCGTCGCTACCGTCGATCGGCCAGGGCAGTTGGAATAGTCCGCCGGATTGGCTCTGCACCGTTTCACCGGCGAACGGGTTATTCGGGGATTCGATCGTTCCGTCGGGGTCGATCGCCTTGGCGAGTTGGGTCCCGATGTCGTCGCCGTCGGGGTTGTGGGTCACGCGGCGGCGGACGTCGTCGCAGCGTTTTAGGTGGCCCAGTAGGTGGTCGCGCGTGACGTCGTCGATCCCTGATCGGTCGCGCAGGTCGTCGTTTCCGACGAGTTGCTCGCGCAAGCGGAAGAGGGGATCGAGTCCGGCGGCGATGTCGAGGTTTCGGAATTCCACGATCGCGTCGCGGAACTGTTCTTGTCCGGGGGCTCCGGCGGGCATGGTTTACTCCTTCACGGTTGCGGTGCGCTTTAGTGGCACCATTCGGTTAAAGCGGGCTTCGAGCGTGGTTTGTAGCCGTTGGGCCCAGTCGGCCTGGTCGGCTTCGGTTTCGATCATGTAGCCGAGTTCATCGAGGGCAAATCGGCCGATAAGTGCGTCGTGTACCGGATCACGTCCTTCCAGTTCTGCAAGTCGTAGAAATCGCTTGGCTTCCGTGTCGTCTCGGGCGGGATTCCGGGGAAAGTCGACCACGCCGGCCACCTCCGGCGCCGGCTGGGGCGGGGTTATCGGTGGCGGTTTGTCCGGCGTGGTCGCGGGGGGCGGCGTCTGTTGTAAGTCTTGCGTGCGTTGTCGGCGACGCCACCATTGGATGGCGCGATATCCGGCCCATAGGGCGGCCGCGGCTCCGGCGGGGATTCCCAGGGCTGGCAGGGCCCAGGCGATCAGCGTCGGCAGCAGGTCGCCCGGGCTGGGGATAAGGCTCGGCGAGTCGCGGGCTTTGCTTGGCGTGGGTTCGGTCTCGGGTTTGGGCGCGGGCGGCGCGCTGCGGTTGGGATCAACGGGTGGCGGGCCGTCGCGATCGCCGCGATCAAGGCGGTCGAGGCGGTCGCGCAGGTCGGCGAGCAAGCGGGCCCAGTCGGGCGATCGGTTGGGCTCGGGC
>CAZQXW010000044.1:12312-15188 GCA_964597365.1 uncultured Thermoplasmatales archaeon
GGATCTCGACTTCGGAAATCAGGCCGATGATTTGGGCGTTCAGAATGATCGGCCCACCGCTCATTCCGTGATGGGCTCCGCCCATGCAATAGATTCGGTCACCTTCGTATCCCAGGATACGGCCTTGAACGAGGTACAGGCGTTGGTCTTCGCCCGGGAATCCCGCCCAGGTGGCAATGGACCCGGCTTCGGGCGCGGTGGCAGCGATTGGTAGCGTCGCGGTCGGTGGCGGTTTGACGCGGAGCAGCGCGGCGTCGTGTGGCGCGTCGTGCGCGACCAATGTCGCGGGCCGTCGGCGGCCTTCAATTTCGACGCTGTACGTGGCGGCGTCGGTCAGCAGGTGGGCACAGGTCAGGATTAGTCCGTCGCCCACGTGGGCCCCGCTTCCAAGTCGGCCAGAGTCGCCGCGTTGCAGGTGGATTTTAACCACGGCAGGCCAGGCGCCCGGGTTTCGGGCTGGCTGTCCGTCGCCCGGGCCGCGGACCGGCACCAAGGGCCGCGGCGGGCGAAAGATTCCGCCGGGTAGCGGGCAGTTGGGCCCCGTGCATGGCGGGCTGGCTGGGGCGAGGCGGCCGGTTTCACCGCGGGCGATGGCCGCGGCGATCGAAGCGGCGATGGTCGCGACGGCGGCCCAGGCCAGGGCGGTCCCGATCGCGGCGGCGGTGGTGCGGCGTGGGGTCACGGTTTCAGCGTGTAGCAGTATTGGAAGACGGCCGACCGGGCGAGGTCGGCCGGCTCCGTCAGGTGGTGGGGGAGGTTGGGGACCGGGTCAATCCCGGCCGCGTGGTACGCGCGGGAAACAAGTTCGGAGCAGAACAGGGCCCGCGGCCGCGGGCGGGCGGCGTCGTCGGCGCATAGGGGCGGGTCGTCGGCCGGGATTGGCAGGAATCGCCAGACGATCGGCAGTCGGTAGAGGCTCAGGTACAGGATCGACCAGTAGGCGTAATCGGCGCCGGCAAGTTCGGCGGCTCGACGCGCGGCGAACGGGGCGACGAAACTCGGATAGGCGGGTTTGTCGACGCGGTAGACGTCGATCCGGCCCGGCCGGCGGCGGACTTGTGCGGCGAGGGGCGTTAAACGCCCGCCGACCCACTCGCGGCTTTCTACGCAGAGAGTTACCGGGCCCAGGTGGGCGGCGACGGCCGCGTGTGAGTAGCGGGAGCGTCCGGCCCGGGCGATCAGGCCGGACGATCGGAAGAGCAGTAGATCGCCGTCTCGGACGTCGGACGCTCCAAAGCGGACAAACGTCGGGGCGTCTGGCGTGGCAATGTGTCGCTGGTCGACCATGGAATCCCCCGTGTCTGGGGTCCATGGTGGCGCGTCGCGCGAGACGGGTCTAGATCAATCGCGACGGGGGGGCCGGACCCGCGGCGTCGCTCGCATCCGGCAGGCGCGGCAGGGGACAATCTCGATCGGGGCCGCGCAGGTGGGGCAGCGTTGCGGCGGGACGCGTGTCTCGCCCTCTTCCAGGGGGACGTCGGAGGATTGGGCGTTTCCGTATTGGCAATTCACGTCCGGCGGTTGCGGGTGGGCGTGTTGGACCGGGGCGTGGATGAAAAGCGCGGCGACGTGGGGCGTGATGGCCAGCGTTTGCGCGATTGTGTCGACGTCGCGGCCCGCGCGGGCCATAGCGCGGGCCGTGAGGGCCAGCTCGCGGTCGATGATGGTCCGATGGTCCTGCCAGGGTCCCATGGCTTCCT
Organism: uncultured Thermoplasmatales archaeon; assembly: GCA_964597365.1. GTDB lineage: Archaea > Thermoplasmatota > E2 > DHVEG-1 > DHVEG-1 > CAZKUB01. The sequence goes on from CAZQXW010000044.1 coordinate 14,013, forward strand.
TGCCGGTGCCGGTGACGGTTGCGGATGGTCAGTCCGGTGGCTGTTCCATTATTTCGTCGCGTAGGCGGTGGCCTGCTTCTTGGCTTAATGTTTCGTGGAGTTGGCGGCTCAAACGTCCGCGGTTGTGCGTAGGTGGTCGATCATGGCGTCCGGATACGCGCGGGCGAAGGACGTGATGGTCGGATACGCACGGGGAAACCTGGGGAAGGGAAAGTAATCGACGTCATGCACGACGCGTCCGGCGATTGGCCCCTGCTTTACGAACACAGGAATTCCGGCGGCTTTGCCGTGCAGTAAAAGGGCCGTGGCTCGCGCCCACCATTGCGTTTGGTTGACCGCGGCGTGGTCGGGCAGGTGCAACCGGCCGACGCGGCCGGATCGGTTTTCGCATCCGATCACGATCCACTCGACGGCCGGGGTTTTGTGCCAATCGAATCGGCCGAGTAGGGGCTCGGCGGAAATCCACTTGTGGGCGGCCTTGATCCGGGCCAGGTCCGGTAAGCGGCGGTGGCAGTCCGGCAGGCCGGTCGTCTCGATCGTCGCCCCGATCCAGAAGTTGCGGTCGTTTGTGAAGTCCTCGACGACGCGTGACGGGCGTTTGGTCAGGAATAGATAGACGTGATGCGGCGCGCGGCGGGCGGCGGCAATCACTTCGGGGCGGACAGCGTCGGCCTTTTCGTGCCAGAGGTCGCCCATTGGGCAGACGAACACGATTTGCGGGCGGTTCCAGCGTTGGGGCTGAGTCAGCCGGTCGCAATGAATCGTCCCAGGCGCAAACGGGTCGGCTTTTGGATACCCGGCGCGGCCGGCGAGTCGCTGGGCCATAGCGCGGGCCCAGCAATGATCGCACCCGGGCGTCGCGGCGTGGGCGCAGCCCGTTACGGGGTTCCAGGATTGTTGGACGTATTCGATTTTGGTCATCGGTTGGTCAGGTCGTAAAACGTGTCGAGGAAGTCGTCGCGCGATTGTCGCCAGTTATACGCAGGATGCAACGGCCATTCGATCGGCTCGGCGTCGACGCTCTCGGGGTTTCGCCCGGGCAGTAGGATTTGTGCTTCCGTGGCCAGGATTCCGTCGTCAATGGCCCATATTTCCACGGGAATCGGCCACGGTAGGCCGAATTGGCGTTGCACGGCTTTGAGAAGGTTTTTTTCGACGTCTTGGATCGATTGCCAC
>CAZQXW010000044.1:15288-17751 GCA_964597365.1 uncultured Thermoplasmatales archaeon
GCGGCCGCGAGGGATTGCACGCAAAACCGGTTTAGGCTTCGCGTTCGGGTTCGGTATTGGGCCTCGATCAGCGCGGCGTGGAGCTCGGCGGGCATCCGCACGGTTACAACACGTTGATCGGGCGATTCGGTCGTGTTGAGCATGGGGTTATCGGGGTTCGGGTCATTTCGTGGCCGTGTCGCCGCGGCCAAGCATCACATTCGCGAAGGGTGGCGTCGTGGCCAGTAGTTCGCGTAGTTTGCAGACGTTGCCCTCGGCGTGGGCCCAGGTGGCGCGTTCCAGTTCGCCGGGCATCATGCAGAGTGTGAGGCGTTCGCTGGCCGTGTCGACGTCGATTCGGCATCGGATCGAATACGCGTCCCGTTGGCCGATGTTTTCGTAGAGCGGGAGGGTGAGGGTAATTTCCTCGGGGACGTCTTTCGCGTTGGTCAGTTCGGCGTAGACTTCGCGGCCGAGCGATTCGGCGCCCGCGAGGGTTTTCCCGGCGGCGTTCGTCCCCGATCGCCAGGTCAGGTATCGGAACGGCGCGACGGCTTCCGGTGGGACCGCGAGGTCGATCAGCAGGCGGCGGACAAAGTCGGCCTGTGCGAGCGTGGCGCGGTCGATATTGGTCAGTGTCAGGTGTTCCCGGCTTGGGTTGAGGAACATCTTGACGTATCCGTTGCGTGGATCGTCTTCGATCACGGCGACGATGTCGGAGGGCGACACCCAGACGGTGTGTTCACCTGGAAGGTTCGCTAGTTGATCTACGAGCGATTCGAGCGTGAAGACTTCGTCGCGGCGGGGTGGCCTCGGGCGTTCGCGCGTGGTCACGGTCCCGTCCGCGTGGCGGATCAGGTCGTAGTGGTCGCGTTCGATCACGGCGGCCCGGTTGGTTTCCGGGGCCAGTTGGGTCAAGAATTCGAGGGCTTCGCGTAGCATGGTTCGGGGTCCTTTCGGGTGTCGGTGGTTGTGAGAACGTCCGGCGGACTATTCGCCGGCTTCGTCCAGGGTCGTTTGTGCCGGGTTGTCGGGGGCGAGGTCGTTGAAGATCAAACGGCCTTGGCGATCCGTCATCGCCGGCTTTGGCAGGGTTCGCCGCGGCGGGAACGTCGTCGCGATAACGAAGGCGATTTCGACGTCGTCCAGATCGCCGTTTTCGTCCATGTTGGGCGTGAGTTCGGCGGTTAGCGTCACCTTGCGAACCTTTTTCTCGCCGGGTCGGTCTTCCAGGTCGAGGACGGCCCGCCGTAAGGCCTGTTTCATGGCCACGGCGGCGCGGCCGTTGTCCCACTCTTTGAGCGTGTCGAGGGTCAATTCTTGTCGCATTGGGTTCCTTTCTTGCCGTCTCAGGCGATCGCGAAGCGGTCGGCCAGTTGGGCGGCGTGGTTAGGGGTGTCGCCGTGGTCGGGGGCTGGCCCCTCGGCCGCGGCTTCAGCGAAGTACCGATCGACGATCGGCTTGGCAGCGTCGGCCCAGTCGGCCGAGAGGTAGAGGGTCCCGTCGCGGATTCGGGCCCGTTGGGCCCCCACCGGGTTTTCCAGTTCCGGGTTGTCTCGCAGGTTGAACACGCTGGCCCAGAACATCAACGCGGATTCGTGACTCGCCGGCAGGTTCCCGGCGGCGGTCTCGTGCTCCCAGGCGGCCCAGAGGGCGGCGATCGGCAGGCGTGGGCCGCGCAGGTCGGCCGCGGCGATCGCTTGCCACGGCGATCGGCCGTTCGTTCGCCGTTCGCGTTTTGGTTTCTGGTTCTTGGTAACTGGTTCTTGGTTCTTGGTAGGGTTAATTTCTTGGTTCTTGGTACTAGTACTAGTAGTGAACGGCCGCGAACGGTCGCGAACGGTCGCGAACGCCGCAGAACGGGGGGGTAATGGGGCATCGGATTCGGCCTCCAGAGAACGGTCGCGAACGCTAGAAGAACGGTCGCGAACGGTCGAGAACGCGGGCGAACGGTCGCCATCGGCTTCGGTTTGCGGCTCGTCGATCGGCCCCTCGGCGGCGGATTCGGCCGGCGTGGCGATCGCGGCGAGGGCGTCGACGGCGGACCATGGTCCGCCAAATGCGGCTTGTGCGACATCGGCCAACGATTGGCGTTCGTGGGCGTCGACCAGTTCCACCACGCGGTTGCAGTCCAGCAGCCAGGTCTCGCCATGCTCGACCAGCACGCCGGCCCGGTCGCGGAGCTCCTCGACGGCCGCATGGGCGGCGGTTTTGCTGACGCCGGCCCGTTCGGCGAGGTCGGCCCGGGAGAGGCGTGGCGCGGCGAACTGGCCCGATTGGGGCGCGATTTCCACGGATCGCGGGTGCTCCACGATCCACGCGACGATCACCGCGGAGGCTTTGCGGATCCACGGGCCGCGGGCGAAGGTGTCCAAGAACGCGGTCCGGCCGCGTTCGGTGGCGTCAAAGAGTGTGGGGGTCATGCTGCTACCGTTGTGTGGGTGTTGGTCAACGCCTGACGCAGTTCGGCGTTGGATTGTGCGT
>CAZQXW010000045.1:0-490 GCA_964597365.1 uncultured Thermoplasmatales archaeon
TTGGTAATACAACTTTTTTAATTTCTTTTTCTCGTTTATTATCACTTTTTATTTCTCTCAGATCATTAGAGTTATTATAAGTAAAATCAATATCTTCACTTATTCTTGAATAATCCAAATAATTTCTGGTGAGTAATGTCCCCCCCTTAAAAATTAGTTTATTAAGGTGAGATATTTTTCCAGTATCTTTTAGTTTTTGCCATGTTGAAAGAAATAACGAGATAAAATAATCTTTTTCAATGTATTGCTCTTCAATATTGGATTTTCTCTTTTCTTTAACATAAGATGTATATTTTTTAAAATTAGTTTTATTCACGTATACAAAACCTTCTTTTTAAAATTCTTAGAGTAATTTTTAAGATATGCTCTTAGCTTTTCATTCTTTTTAAAAACATATAATTCTGAGGGCGGGTTTTTATTGAAATAAATAAAATCAATATAGGTTTTTTCAGGATCTGAATAATAGAAAGTAATTCTATTTTTAGTTATC
>CAZQXW010000045.1:500-17417 GCA_964597365.1 uncultured Thermoplasmatales archaeon
GAAATTGATATTTGACTCCAAGTATTTTTTTTTCACCAGAAATATTAGAATTAATAATAGTTGGATTTACAACTCCTTGCCATATAATATTATTTTGTTCAAGAGCACTATAAAAAGCAAGATACCATTTAATATTTAACTTATTTAAAATTGTATAAACCATCTCATTTGTAGAATATTTGGTATAAGATCCTTCTTTTTCTTTTGGATTTAACAAATAATAATATCCTTTAAAAAGATAGATGATCTCTTTATTTTTCCTTAGATTGACAATGATTTTTTCTGAATATTTGTCTTGTAATACATCTCTAAAAGCTGTTTCTAATTGCTTTTTAGATACAAGCTTATCTTTTAAAGAATCTAAGATATTCCTTAAGATCTTATCATCAGTTTTCATATATCTAATTAAGGTGATTTAGTATTTAAATATTTTGTTTTAAAATATCCAAAAAAATGGATAATTTGAAACATTCTATATATAAATATCGTGTTTAATACCATCTTTCTTTATAACCTTGTCATCTAGCTGATGAATTCTCATTTATATGCACCATAGTTAACAATTTTGTTAATGATAGTGCATATTACTGCGAATGAAGTAATTGCTGGAAATTTTCTTTTCAATTGATTAAAAATTCAACGGACCTGGCGGGATTCGAACCCGCGATCTATAGCTTAGGAGGCTATCGCCCAATCCAGGCTAGGCTACAGGCCCATGATACGAATGTACTCATAATCATATGTATATTATAAAGTTGTTTTATTTATTAGTTAATACTATGGGTTTATATGTTATTTATCATTTCATCCTTAGAGGTTTTTAAATGACTGATGAGAAAATTATAGGAATTATACCAAATACACATACCGGAATTCTTGGAAACAAATGCTACAATCTCTTAGTTACAAACAAAAGACTAATCGCAGCAGAGCTTACTTCTCAAATGATAAAAGATGCGGCAAAGAAAAATTCTGAAGAAAGTAAAGCAAGAGGAGAGGGACTACTTAAGAGAATGGCCTCGACTATGTTTTCTGGAACTAATTATTATGATAAATATTTTTCAATTCCAATAGAACAAATAATTTCTGAAAATCCGGGTAATTTTGTAATAGAACCTCACATGGTAAGAAAAATTAAAGTTTCATATAGAGCAATTGATGCAGAGCAAAACAAATATCAAAACGAGCTAAAAATTAAATGGACTGGTGGAAAATCAGTTTTTAGATTCAACTCAATTTCAACAAAGGATGCAAAAAATATTTTGGCAAATACCTTTCCATCTCAAGTAAAATAATAAAATCAAATTAAAATACATCAATTGCATCAGGAATCTTATTGACCCTGCTCAAAAACTTAGCCTGGTTTCTTCTGTAGCTGAAAAGCACATCTGCTTTTTCATCTTGAATGTCCCATGGTTTTACTATGAGAAGATCTCCGATTCTTAATCTTTTGATTCTACGTCGTTTGCTTCCAGGAATTCTTGCCATCCTAGATTTTCCATCTGCACATGAAACATTCAAACGTGATCCACCAAGTCTTTTATCAACAACTGCAAAAACCTCATTTTTATCTTTTTTTGGCATAGGTAGCCTTATGTTAACATCTTTATTCTCATTATCCATAAATAACACAACAATTGCTCTGCCCGGCTTTATCTACCTACAGCTTTTATATAACTTTGCATTAGTTTTTCTTCTCAAACCAACCTAGAATCTCTAGTTCTTTTTTCAATGATTCAAAGCCTTCGTATTTCATCCATTTGCCTTTAATTGAACCATCTTTTCTTTTTGAAAAACTAATAGCCCTGCTTCGTGGAATCTTTTTAACAGGTATTGTAAAAAAACGGTTTTTATCATTATCTAAAAGATAAACTATTACAAAATCACATTTTCTAAATTGTTTTTCTGTAAGCTTTCCTACAGAAGGATAATCTGCATCACCATTAACTGATCTGACCTTTATTCTAATAAATCTACCTTTGACAGATATTACAAAATCATAGCTGTCCTCCTCTGGACACTGATATGCAGTAATTTCTTCTTTTTTAAGATAAATCGGTAGTAATGCATGACCTGCTGTTTCAATAAGTCTACTTTTTGCTTTCATATAAAAAAACCACTCTCTTTTTAACTCAAGATTTTAAACAGTATCGGAGTATAAAACATTAAGGGGAAAAATTAGAGGTTTTTAAGTGAGATATCGAGTCTTTTCAAAAACTCTTCAACTTCGCCTTTCGAGATAATTGTTGGTGGTAAAAACCTGATATATTTACCAGTTGAAAGACTGGTTTTAACGCCATTTTCTTTTAGGTTTTTGACAAGTTTTTCAACATTTCCCTCTGTTTTTACTGAAAAAGCGATCATAAGGCCTCTACCGCTTATTTCTTCTATTACAGGGTATTTGTTTTTAAGTTTTTCAAGACCTTCTTTCAGCTCTTTTGCTCTTGCTACAACATTTTCTGTAATGTTTTTTTCTTTCATCTGACGGGTAGCAATGAGTGCCGCGGTCATAGCCATTGGATTTCCTCCAAAAGTCGAACCATCGTATCCTGGCTTCATAGCATCTGATACTTTCTTGTTAGTTACAACTGCAGTTACTGGATATCCTCCTCCAAATGATTTACCAATTGTCATAATATCAGGTACTACGTCATAGCTCATACATGCAAACCAGTCACCTTTTTTTGTAGCTGTACGTCCAAAGCCTGCTTGTACCTCATCATCAATTATTACAATGTCTTTTTCTTTTGCAAACTTCCAAAGTTCTTTTACAAACTCTGGGTCAGCAGGGCGGTTACCTGCTTCTTCGCCTTGCACGAGCTCTAAGATTATAATCTTTGCACCAGTTTCTTTTTGTATCTTTTTTACTGACTCAATATCATTGAACTTTGCAAAATGAACCCAGTCTTCATTATCAAGACTGAAAGGCTTTTTGTAATCATCTTCCCAGGTTACTGCAACGGCACCATGAGTTCTTCCATGAAAACCTTGTTTGAAGGATATAACGTCTTTAGTGCCAGTACATGCTTTTGCAATTTTTATTGCCTTATCAACTGCTTCACCGCCTGAGTTCTGCCAATAAAAATAATCAAGACCCTTAGGCATCATGGAAGATATTTCTTTTAAAAAACGAGTCCTTGCGATCTGTACACGGTCTTCTTTCATAGAAATAAGTGTTTTAGCCTGATTGTATAAACCTTGGGCGATTTCTTCATTTGACATACCAAGATTTGTTGCACTATAGTTACTATCCATATCTAGATACCAATCACCTTTTGTATCCATTATCCAACAGCCATTGCCTTTTACAGGGACGATATCTTTTTCAAGATGAGATACAGGGATTTTGTATTTTTTATGAACATCTATTGCCTCTGAGGTAGAAATCTCTGAATAACTTAGTTGCTCGACGATTTCTTTTAGATCATTAGGATTAAATGATTTTTCATCAACAAATTTGACAATTTCGTCTGCTTGTTTTTCATTAAGCGGGCTTCTCGGGTCAATATCTCCCAAGTTTTTCTCTAGTTCTTTTAAATCTTTTTTAATATCATTTCCTAAAACATTTACAAAAACTTCTTCTATTCTTTCAAAAGTAGCGTTTGTTCTTTCCGGATTCTTTGTCCTATTGTATACTATTGTGCTTCTAAGACTGTTTTTAATCATAATGATTGTTCTCCGTTAATTTTCTTCTTCTAAGCTTTAGAATCATATAAATGTTTGTTTTGGAAAATAAAAAAAAGAATTTATTTTTTAACAACACGAGGAATACTCTCAGGAAGCCTTGTTAAAAGCTCGTAGTTTACAAGATTTGCAAGCTCCGAAAAAGATGAAACAGTAATTTCATGTTTTCCTTGTTTTCCGATTAGTACTACAGTATCGCCTTTTTTGACAAGAGGAATTCCTGTGATGTTTATTATCATAACACTCATATTGACCATACCAATCACGGGGGCCTTTTTACCTTTTACAAGGACATAGCCAAGATTACTCAAGTTTCTCCTGTAACCATGCGAATAACCTACAGGTACTGTCGCAATCCTTGTTTTCTTTGTCGCCTGGAAGAAATTACCATAACTTATGAACTCACCTGGCTCAACATTCTCGATTCCCATAATTTGGCTTTTCCACTTAAGAACACGTTTTAAGGGCCGCTCTTCAAAATCTTCATCCTTTGACAATAGTGCATGCATTCTTACTTCTTCACTAGGCCAAAAACCATATTGGGCAATACCTATTCTTACAAGATCCATACGTGTCTCGGGATAAACAAGTGATGCAGCCGAGCAAGCCGTATGATAATATTTTGGAACAATGTCTTTTGTTTTAAGCCAGTCTTTTGTTTTATTAAAACTCTCTATTTGCTTTTGTATGCGAACATAATTAGAAACACTTTCAGCACCTGCATAATGTGTACAAACACCATCGATGAAGAGATGTTTTTTGTTTTGAGTGATAAGTTTTACAGCTTTTTTAAGCTCTTCTTTTGAAAAACCTGTACGATGAAGACCAGTTTCTACTTCTAAATGAATCTTTGCTTTCTTACCAAGCTTTTTAGCATCTTTTATGGCTTGCTTCAAACGATTTTGCTCGAAGACAAAAAATGAAATGTCATTTTTTATAGCCCATTTTATGTCTCTGTCTGCAATCATTCCCATTATCATAAGCTTGGTTTTTTCCTTTTTAACATTAAATGCGATTTCTGCTTCACAGGAGTCAAAAACCGCAAAATAATCAACACCGCAGTCTTCAGCCATTGGTAAAAATTTCTCAATTCCATGGCCATAAGCGTTACCTTTTATAACGGATACAAACTTTACAGACTTTCCCACTCTTTTTTTAAGATACTTAATGTTTTTCTGAAGAGCTGATTTGCTAAGTTCTATTACAGATGGATGTTTCATTAATTTCCCTCGCTTTTACCTAATATCTCTTTTAATATATCAAAAAAAATCTTGGTTCCCACAGGAATTATTTCATCATCAAAATCATAATCAGAATTATGAAGTTGAGGGTGATTTATTCCTGATCCAAGACCAAAAAAAGCACCTTTTATTTTTTGTGTAAAATACGAAAAATCTTCAGTCCATGAAAAAGGACTTTTTACAAAAACAATATTCGTATTGTTTTTTCTGGCAGCTTTTTCAACTAAGTCAACACACCCCTCATCATTTACAAGAAGTGGGAAAACCTCAACCCAATCAAGTGAATACTCAAGATTGGATTTGTTGGCGGTATCTTTTACCAATGAAACTGCTTTTTTGGTCATAAAATCCATTTTTTCAGAATCAGTAGATCTGAAAGTAGCCATAACCACTCCATCTCCAGGTGATGTTCCAAATGCAACCCCGCCAAGCTTTACATGAATAATTGTAATGAGGCTTCTGTCCTCAGGTGAGCTTACTTCTTCTGAAATGGCTGAAAAGCCTTGTATTATCCTGGTCATCGCAAAAACAGGGTTAATACCATTTTCAGGATGACCTGCATGAGATGACTTTCCTTTAAGCTTTATAATAAGGCCTTTTGAACTGGCCGCAAAAACATCTTTTTTAAGGATTATACTGCCTTTTTCAAAACCTGGCAGATTATGAAGAGCAAAGACATAATCGATATCTAATGATTTAAAGAAGGGGTCGTCAATTACCTTTTTTGCACCCTGAGCTGTTTCTTCTGCCGGCTGGAACAAAAGATAGATTTTGCCGCATAAACTTTGTTTATTTTCATTTATTTTCTCTGCAACACCTAAAAGAATGCTCATATGCCCATCATGGCCGCATGAGTGCGAAACACCATTATTTTTACTTGAATATGAAAAACTGTTTTCTTCTTTTATGGGGAGTGCATCTAGCTCTGCACGAAGTAAAACAGATTTACCAGGTCGTCCTGTGTCAAAAACTGCCAATACTCCGTATCCAGCAATATTTGTAACTATCTTATCGGGGTTACAGGTCTTTAGATATTTTCCTATCAGTTTTGATGTTTGTTTTTCCTCTCCTGATAACTCTGGTTTTTTATGCAATTCTTGCCTTATCTCTCTTAAATCAAACATTTATAACACATAATAATACGATGGTAATTCATAATGGAAATTATACAGGCATTGATAACTGTTACTCAATATGCTTTTATTATATTAGATTCACAAAAGATAAATATAAATATGTGAAAAGATTTATACAGTAACTCCTATATAAAACTATAAAGAGACTGATATTTGCTGTGAAAAAATGAGAAAGACACTAATTATTGGGGTTCTGCTTTGCGCTTTTCTTCTATGTTCAATACCCTCGATAAATGCTATAGAAAGCAAAAAAATAATTGAAGAAGAAAAACCAGAAAACAATTATAAAACAAAAATTGCTAAACTCTTCTCAACAATTAAAGAATCTGAAAACGAAGAACATCCAAAGATATTTTTCTCAACGTCTATTTTAATCGCAGGAATTGCATTAACTGTAGTAATTGCGGCTCTAATTTATATATACTGCAGTGGCATGCTTGGCTCTGATCCTGATTCACCTCTTATAGAATTTAGTGTAGATAATACAAACGATAAGATTATAGTTATAAGTACAGAGCCTAATGTTCTATGGAGCGACATCGAGATACAAGGAGATTGTGATAAATCAGGGCTTTCAGTATATGTGAAAGTAGGCGATGAAATAAAAGATTGCAATGGCGAAATAAGACTTATTTATAAGCCAACAGATTCATTGCTTGGTGTATATAATTTTTATTAAAAACTTTGAAAAGCAAAATAGTTAATTATGTCAATTATGTTATAGACTGATTAGAGGTGAGAATTTCAATTGTTTGTGCATGAGATCATGACTAAAAAGGTTCAAACTATAGATTCAGATAAAACAGTTTTTGAGGCTTGTGAAAAGTTTCAAGAACGAAAAGTAGGAAGCCTTGTTGTAGTCGAAGACGAAGACATAGTAGGAATTATCACCGAGAGGGATATAATACGAAAAATAATTCTTGAAAAGAATAATCCTTTACATAAAAAAGTAAAAGAGGCCATGACTCCAAACATCAAAACCATAAACTCGCTTGCAAAAATAGAGGAGGCATCAGATATTATGAAAAAAAACAATATCAAAAAACTGCCCGTGGTCTACAACAATTCATTAGTTGGAATTATAACTGAGACAGATATTTCATGTGCAATACATATCATTAAAAAAAATATTTAAACTTAAGGAGTTTTGTATTCAAAGCTGAAAGAAGCATCGTTTTTATCTGATGACTTCAGATCTGTCGATTGTTTTCTAAGCTCGCTTAATCTTATTGTTTCAAATTCTATGTTTTGTTTTTCAAGAAGCTCTGCTAGACCCGGCACATGCCCATCTCCAATAATTGCTATTACTCTTTCATATTGCTCGTTTGCAGCTTTTAGCTGCTGAATCATATAACTGTTTCTTTCATCTATTAATACACGTTTTATTGTCGGGAATTTTTCTCCGATATTCTGCATATAAGTATCAAAATTTCCTTCTAATCTGTCCAGCTCTTTTTCAACTTTTTTCTTGCTTACAAAAAAACCTGCAAAACCGGAGAGAATTATTCTTATTTTTTCTCTAATGGTCATTTGTTTGAGCATCTTTGTGAAAAGTCTTTGTGCATTCATATCAATAAATGCAAGTGGTATCTGATGGCTTTGTGCATATTCGGTTGTTGTTATCATTTCTTGACCGGCCTGAACTCCGTATTCTTCTGCCATTGAATTTTGAAATCTTGCGAGTAGTTTGTATACAATCGGTTGGTCTTTGCTTGCTTGTTTGTATCTTTCAGGATCCGTTTTTTTAATCATTAGAGCTTGATATCTTTGTTTATCCAGTTCTACACATAATACATCTGGTTGTTTTTCATCAAATATATGTATTAGTGGTTGCGTAAGGTCAAATACATGACCTGTCCCGATTAGTGTTATCATATTTTTTTCATTCCAAATTAGGATTTCTTTTGGTAAACGTTGTTCTCATTGATATATTTATTTTCTAAAGCCCAAAAAGCCCACTTTTTACGTTTATAGTCGACAAACTAATCGACATTTATATATACTTGTTTTTACAAATATAATACTATGTGTAAGGTAATAAATGATTATGAAGAATATGAGCTATCTGCAGAGTGGATGGCAATACAAAAAGAAATCGGTTTACTCTAATTCCCCTTTCTACTTTCTTTCTAGTAACGATAGTGCTCTGGCTTGTAAGGCCCATCTACAGAAACTCCAATATAATTCGCCTGCTTCTTTGAAAGACGTGTTAGCTTGACACCCAGTTTCTTTAGATGGAGCCTTGCCACCTCTTCGTCAAGTATCTTTGGAAGCATATACACACCAGTATTATACTTGTTATTCCACAGTTCAATCTGTGCAAGAACCTGGTTCGTAAAACTATTACTCATCACAAAACTTGGATGGCCTGTAGCACAACCAAGGTTTACAAGACGCCCTTCTGCAAGCAAAAATATCTCATGACCATCAGGAAAAACATACTTGTCAACCTGAGGCTTGATATTTACCTTTTTTACTCCAGAAAACTTGTTTAATTTTTCGACCTGAATTTCATTGTCAAAATGCCCGATATTACAAACTATCGCCTGATCTTTCATGCCTTTCATATGCTCTGCAGTAATTACATCACAGTTACCAGTTGTTGTAACATAAATATCTCCTTCCTCAAGAGCATCTTCAAGAGTTGTTACCTCGTACCCTTCCATTGCAGCCTGAAGGGCACATATCGGATCGATCTCTGTAACGATAACACGTGCTCCAAAACCACGCATACTCTGACAGCAACCTTTACCAACATCACCATACCCGCATACTACAACGGTTTTTCCTGCAACCATAACATCAGTTGCACGTTTTATACCATCTGCAAGGCTTTCACGACAACCATATAAGTTATCAAATTTGCTTTTGGTAACAGAATCATTAACATTGAATGCTGGAAACAAAAGATCTCCCTCTTTCATCATCTGATAAAGACGATGAACGCCCGTGGTGGTTTCTTCAGAAGCACCTTTTATTTCTTTAACTGTCCTATGCCAACGCTTTGGGTCCTTTTCATATATTTCTTTTAAACAAGCCATAAGTTCACGAAAATCTTCCTGCTCACTACTATAATCTTTATCCAGCAGACTTGGGTTTTCCTCAACCTCATAGCCTTTGTGAACCATAAGAGTTGCATCTCCACCATCATCGACTATCAAATTAGGTCCTTTGCCATCACCAAAATCAAGTGCTTTTTGTGTACACCACCAGTATTCTTTAAGCGTTTCACCTTTCCAGGCAAAAACAGGAACGCCAGTCTTTACAATCGCAGCTGCGGCATGGTCCTGAGTTGAAAAAATATTACAACTTGCCCAGCGAACATCAGCACCAAGCTCCTTTAAAGTCTCAATGAGTGCTGCTGTTTGAATAGTCATATGTAGACTACCTGTCACTCTTGCATTTTTAAGAGGCTTGTCTTTACCATACTTCTCACGAATGGACATTAAACCAGGCATTTCTTTTTCAGCAATATCCAGTTCTTTTCTGCCCCATTCTGCAAGTTCTATATCTTTTATTTTATAATCCTGATTTTTCATCATATCTTATTCACCATAATTTATTTTAATATAAGTTTTGCATCAACAACACAAATATCATCTTTGTATACAAAGACAGGGTTGAGATCCATCTGGTCTATATGATTCATAAGCTCTTCACCTATCTTTGAAACCTTTAAAATCAAATCAATTACAAGCTTTTTGTTTGCGGGGATGTTTCTAAAGCCTTCGAGTAGTTTTTTTCCTTTGATTTCTTCGACCATTTCCTCTGCTGCAACTCTATCGAGTGGTACAACTCTGAATGATACATCCTTGTAAAGCTCTGTATAAACACCGCCTATTCCAGCCATTATGGTAAGGCCAAAAGTAGGGTCTTGTACAAGACCGATTATTATTTCAACACCTTTTTCTTCCATCTGATCGACGAGAAGATTTTCCTTTGGAAATTTCTTTTTAAAACTTTTGAAAGTCTTCAAAAGCTCTTCTTTGTCTTTAATGTTAAGTTTTACACCGCCAACATCTGTTTTATGAAGAATTTTATTTGAACAAACCTTAAGAGCCACAGGAAACTTAAGACCAAGTTTTTCAAGATCACTTTCCTTATTTACTACTTTGTAATTTGTGGTTCTAATTCCATAGGCTTTCATTAAATCCTTTACTTCGTTTTCAGCAAGAGCACCTTTCTTATCGACCAGCTCTTTTACTACTTGTTTCATATGTTACTCCTTTTTGCGGTTATCGACAACACGCTTTGCTTTTAAACCTTCTTGTACGATTCCATTTGGTGGAAGAACACTTACACTTGGTGTAAAAACAATAACGCTTTTTATTTGCTCTTTGAGTTTTTTCTCAAGTGCTGTTTTATCTACCTGGCTCAAAAGTTTTTTTGTTTCAACTTCAACTGTTAACTGGTCCATATCATTTTCATCAGTTGTAAGAATCATACGCCAGTTACTACCAACTGTTTTGTCTTTCATTAAAACAGACTCAATTTGCCCAGGATAAATGTTTGTGCCACGTATGATTACCATATCATCAGAGCGAGCCTTAATATTGGTGTGTTTCACATGGGTCCTGCCGCACTCACAAACCTCTTGGTCATATAATTTTGTCAAGTCTCGAGTTCTATATCTAAGTAGAGGCATACCTTCTTTTGTAAGAGTTGTAAGAACCATTTCACCTTCTTCTTCAGGCCCTACTGGATCAAGTGTTATGGGGTCTAAAACTTCTACAAAGAAATGATCTTCCCAGAGGTGAAGACCGTCGTGTTGGTCGCAATCTGTAGAAACACCGGGTCCACACATTTCAGTTAGGCCATAGATGTCATGAACATCCATATTCCATGCATCCTGAATACGTCTTTTAAGCCCGGGTGAAAAGACCTCTGCCCCGAAAAGACCGTTTCTAACTTTAAGTTTGTGAAGGTCAAGACCTATGTCACAAGCGACCTGCGAAAGACGCATTGCATAGGATGCCACTCCTGAGATAAATGTTGCACCATAATACTCCATAAGCTTTAGTTGCCTTTCTGATTGGCCGATGCCTGTGGGGACTACCATGGCGCCTACTTTTTGTGCACCATAATGAAAACCAAAGGCCCCAGTAAAAGTTCCATAAGGAATTGGATTTTGAAAAACATCTTTTTTTGTAAGCCCTGACATCGATAGACACCTTGCCATAACCTCTGACCATACTTCCATGTCGTTTCTTGTATAGCAAGCGGTAACGGGAATTCCTGTTGTACCTGACGAGGCATGAAGCTCAACACAGTTATCAAGTGATGTTGAAAGCATTCCGAAAGGCATATTGTCACGTAGATCGTTTTTGGTGGTAAGTGGTAGTTTTCTAATATCTTCTAATGTTTTGATATCATCGGGCTTAATCTTTAGTTCTTTGAATTTTTTCTTATAAAAAGGAACATTTTCATAAACAAGATGAACAGTTTCTCTTAGTCTTTTAAGCTGTATTTCCTGGATTTTTTTCCTAGGCATTGTCTCCATTTTTTTGTTAAATATATACTCCATAACTGTTTCACAGGAGGGTGAATAAAAATCTCTATTAAAATAGTTTGTTTTCAAAAATCAATTGTAATTTGATATCTCTGGTTCAATTTCTGGTTCGATTTTTAATAAGTCTAGTATCCAATCCATCAATTGAGCTAATGTGTCTATTCCGTTATCTTTGAAGAAATTGTATATTTGATACCAAATACCTATTGTTATTAATAAATTTGTAAAATCCCCAAATTGGCCATACATGAAAGTAACCGATCTAATTTGATTCATGACAAAGTCATATAATGAACCTATTTTTCCTTTATTTACAGTTATTCTAATATGGTCTGTTGCAGTATTTCCTGAGTTATCAGTAACTTTTAATGTAACATGATATTCGCCTTTTCTCCACATCTTTAATGTGTCAAGTGTAAAACTTTTTTCATTAAATTTTTCTTCAGGAATAATTGGTCCGATCTGAGGTTGTTGTATCAACCATTCATATGAAACAATTTCTCCGTCCTCATCATATGCTTGGGCATCAAAATCCATAGAAATTGGTCTATACACGATAGTATCGCTTACAAGTATTTTTACCTCTGGGGGATTATTCGGACCAACTGAAATATTTATAAAATCTGTTAATTTATTTTGCTTGTCTTTAACTGTGAGTTTACAAATATACGTTCCTTCTTCGTCATATACATGGGTTGGTTTTATTTCGTTTGAGTTTTTCCCGTCACCAAAATCCCAATTGTATTCAACTTCACCATTGGTACCAATTAGTAAAGGTTTAAAATTTACATTATGTGGAACTGATCCTGATTCTTTGTCTGCATAAATTTTTAAAAAATATTGCTCATTTGTATCGCTAGTATTATTGTCAGTTATATCATTGGAAACTGCATTTATTTCAACAAAATTAATGACAGTTAAAATTGAAAATAATACTAACGTCATAACCACTGCAATACTTCCAATAATCTTTGTTTTTTGGTTCATATTACTAATATTTGTGACTTTACAGATATATTGATTATGAAACAATCGTGCACAGTTAGCATATATTCTGTGTTTTCTCCTAGTATTTAACCCACATTGATACTATCAAATTTGCGGATTTGTTTGTCTGTTTTACTCTAAAATAATAAAAATCTCGATTTTTCTTTTTGTCAGTATCATCTTCTGTTTATTGGTGGTTCAGCGAAATCGAAGTTCATTCCTTCTAGATCATACGGGCCCGGTGCCTCCTGAAAGTAAGCTACATTAATATTTGCCCAGTCATTACAATCGTTTTCACCGTGGGTGCCATCTGAATAATCGAAATATCTAACACCGTACCATAGATAATTCATTACACTCTTATAATTATACCACTTCTCAGCTGATCCTTCCACCGTTAAATTATCTACACCACCACAATGTAAATAACCAAAGCCACAACTGTGCCCTGCTTCATGTAAAATTGATACGGCGAGAGCTATACGTTGGGCTCTAGGTGTTTTTGCATATCCCATTTGCCCAGTTTTCCAGAAGATCGATGTTCCTGAAACAACCATAGTGTCGTAGTGTCCTTCATAATCCATGTTATAGTTGTAACCTCCACCTAATACCGTTAGAACTAGATATCTAAAGATGCCTTTTCTTTCATCGTTAAAGTTTTTCTTATAATAACCAGATATGGTAAAATCCGTAGGTTTAATGCCAACGGGCGGGGGTGCTAGAAGATCCAATCTGTCCCCGCCTCCTCCTTCTACATTCATGCATCCATCATCGATATGAAACGTTATTCCGTGCTCGGCGAATCTTTCCATCAGCATTGCTTTAGTTTCTTCGAAGAGTTGAACTTTTTGTCCCGCATATTTTACTTTAATAATTTCAGGTCTATTAAATGGAAGAATCTTGCCCGGAGTCATCTCTATTTGATATGGTATAAATCCTAAATACCTAAGATCTGGCGCATCTTTTGAAAAATCAACTTCCATGTAAATCTGTGGTTGGTATGGATTTGATAACCATTTATACATATATTGTTCTTCAACATTTTCAAGACCATCCTTGTCAGGATCTAAAAAGAGATGGTTATCCCAACTAAATGGATCGTATCCCCATTTCCATTCCCATGCCGTTGAACAACCATCACCATCATGGTCAAGCTTTCGATCATCTACTTTAGGATCTGTGCCAAGAACATTTACTTCTGTCCAATAAGGTATAGCATCTCCATCAAAATCTGTTTGTCTGATATCAAACCAAAACTCATAATCAGTTCCATTATAGTGCCCCAATCCATCAGGATCTTTTAGATAATCGTCTCCAGTCCATCTAGCTGTTCTATAATCATATTTAACTTTACAACTCTCGATTGGATTATCGCTACCTACTTCAAATATTGTAATTCCAACATCAGATTCTTCTGTTTCTTCATCAACAATAAAATAAGGTTCGTTAAATATATAACCTGTATCCCATGTTGAATAAGTCACACCTCGATCAATTGTGTAAAAATCATCCCCGTCAACTTCTAAACCATAATAAAAATTTGGTTTTACATCCCAACCCCTGCCAGGTAAACTGCCTTTTATAAGAGTTGTGAATGCGGCACCATTTATTGGTTTTCCTATGATGCTACTTATTTGTGGGAACTCCAAATCTTTATTATTAATATCTAGTTGGTTAACTTTTTTTACGATTGGGCCGGTATCTAACATATGTTCGATTATGCCTTTAGGTCTGATTCTTTTTATTTCAATAAAAATTGCTTGGTTGGTGTATGGACTAATTCTGTTATCAATTATTTTTTCCTCTTTTTGTTTTTCTATTACATCTTCTTGATTGTAAAAATTCAAATACAAAAAGACTCCTGATACCAACAAAACTATGATAATCATAACTGACCCAAGTTTTAATCTTTCAATTTTTTTCATAAATACCCCGCATCTTTCTTCTCTTGGTTATAACATAATTTATCTCAGAAAGTATATAAGGATTATAGAGCAAAAATACACAGTTGTAAAACAATTATTGACGTTCATAAAATATATAATTTTTTAGAAATTATATTCTTTTATTTCAAACATGATATGGATGAGGAAAAATGTCATAAATATGTTTCATAATTCTCTCAGGAAGCTTAGGCATTACTGAACCACCTATACAGCTGATTAAAGTATTAACCCTTCTATTTGAAAGGGCATCTTGATATCTTATCAGAAAATCCCAGACCATGGAATGGTCAACAAGCTTATAACAAGTTTTTCCTTTGATATCGAATTTTTCTACAACTCCCATTTCTACAAGTTTATTTAAATGAAATAAAATAGTAGTTCGATGTTTTTTGATACAAAAATTAGTATAATTTACCCACTTTTCATCTTCGGGGAGGTTCTTAAAATCGTTTTTATAGAAATATTCTCTGTTTATGCGATACAAAAATACTACAAGTATTCTGTTTAGGTTTTCCTGTCTAAATGCGTTTAAAAGTTTTTTATCCATTTTTCCAACTTTTTTTGTTGCATAATGCCTTGAAAAACCATCGATTTTTTTTACTTCTACTAATCTGTTTTTAGTAAGATAATCCACATGATATTTAAGTGTACTAAAAGGAATGTAAATTTTCCGTTCCATTTCACGTAAATGCAAACCTGGATGATTTAAAATTAGGTTGTATATAGATCTTCGTGTTTCAAGATATAAAATATCGTTTTTACACACCATATTCAGTACCACACATTCTATATTTAATGTTTTTAATCTTTATCGTTAATATATTTATGGGTATTTATATCTTATAAAGTTTTTAGATCAAAAATACACAGTCATGCATAATACAATACTATTTTGCTGTTGTGCATTATATAATTTGATATAGCAAATATTAAAAAATAATTTTTGGTCAGGAGAAAAGCCTGACAAGATTAATATTTTTTTTAAGTCTCTACAGTGAATTTTATTTCGTCGAGCGGCAGTCTTTGGATTGGTGGTATTCCTATCCCCCATCTCCAGTAATCTGAATCTTGCTGGTAAACATATAGACTGCAATTATAGCTTGTATCGTCTGTATAAGTGCCGTTTTCTGCTTCGAGGAATGTAACTATTAGCTTTGCATTGAACTCAGATCCGGGTGTAAGATCACCGATTAAGAAACCATCTGTGTATATGCTATTTCCGTAAAGGATTTCATTAGTGTTAGCTGTTTTTAAAGTCACAGTAACTTTGTCATTTTCTATTGCTTCTGCTAATCCCTCTTCTCCGTCAATAGGATCACTTAGCTTAATGTATACTCCTTTTGCCGTATTTGACTCATCGTCGTTTCTGATATTAAATGAATGACTAATCTCAGATTTGTTTGTTACTCCTCCGTTTTGATTTATAGTTGCCGAATGATTAAATTTGTTATCATCGAAAGAGATATTTAGGTTGGCTTGTGGAATTGGTGGTGGGAATATATTTCCAATAACTGAGCCTATTGGTATGACTTTACATATCGGCTCAAATATTTTCCATAGAGGATCTGATACTAAATGTTTATATTCTTCAGGTAAAAGTTGATTATAAACTTGCAGAAGTAACACTTGGATTAATAATTTTCCCTGCTCCTCAAGCTTTATTCTTGTATTATTTCTTGAAACTGTGAAATATGTTGTTGCATTTGCCTTGTTTCCTGCTGAGTCGGTTACAGTCAATATCACTACATGTTCGAATGGAGTCCAGGTATACAACTCAGGTATTCTTATACTCTCATTACCTTCTATATAGTGAACGGGAAGAACGGAATCTCCATTTGCTTTCAAAAGACTATCACTTGTTTGTTCTCTCCATTCATATGAAACAATTTCATCATCCTCTGGATCGCTTACTTGTGCAGTAACGACTATTTTCCCTTCACCCCATGCATCTGCTCCCTGTTTTTCTTCGATTTTATCAAGTATTTCTTGATAATTTCCAGGATAAGCAAAAAATTTGGCTGGTAGTAAAGTATAAAAACTCAACCAAGTAAGTCTTCTATCGACAGTATTCTGGTTTATTGAAAGAGTTACCATGGGGGGTTTATTTTTCTTAGCGGTGATAATTATTGAATTATCCTCAGAATTTCCCTCCTTATCTGTAACTTTTAAACTACAAACATATTCACCATAAACATCATATGAAACTTTCGGTTCTCTTTCAGTTGATGTCTCGCTATTTCCAAAACCCCATTCATATTCGACATCGCCTTTATTGTTTGTAACTATAGATGAAAAATTTACAGAAAAAGGTACCGTTCCTTCGCTTTTATCTGCAAATATTTTCACAGTCATAGGCATACTGTCATCTTCAATGACTTTTATTTGATATTGAGTTACAACAAAAAAAGCCGATA
>CAZQXW010000046.1:0-16394 GCA_964597365.1 uncultured Thermoplasmatales archaeon
TATTAATATTGATATAAAATATAATTTTATAGAGATTAATACTTTCAGTGACCTCCATATCATATATAAATGATAAAAACTGTAAGCATTCTAGAGTTCCATGAAAAAATATAAATATTTAGACATATCATACATATTATACGTAATAAACGTAAGTGGTAATAAAAATGGTTAGTATGACATTAGCAATTCCAAAGGAATTGAAAAAAGAAATGGAGCTCTACCCTGAAATAAACTGGTCAGCAGTTGCCAGAGAAGCAATAAAAAGAAAAATACAAATTCTTCAGGAAATGAATAATGTTCTTTCAAAAAGCAAATTAACTGAAGAAGATGCTCTGTATTTTGGAAAGAAAATCACTAAAAAAGCTGCTAAAAAATTTAGGGAAGCTTAATGAATGGAGTTAGTAGTTGATGCAAATATACTAATATCAGGATTGATAAAAGAGGGTATTACAAGAGAATTAATGCTTAATAATAGACTAGAATTGTATACTTCTGATTTTATTTTTGTAGAGTTTTTCAAACATATTAAAGAAATAGCTAAGAAAGCAAATATGAAAACAAATGAGTTTTCTGATATGGCTGAAATTTTAATAGAAGAATCAAAATTAAAAATAATAACAAAAGATCAAGTAAATTCTTTTATTAATACTGCTAATGAGATATCTCCAGATGTTGACGATGTATTATATTTCTCAGTTGCTTTAAAATTGAATTGTGATATTTGGTCTAACGATAAAGAATTAAAAAAACAAAACATCGTAAAAGTTTATTCAACATCCGATCTTGTTGAAATGATTAAAAAATAAATATATGTGATAACTATGTCAAAAAAAGGAGAGTATATATTTGAAAATTCACCAACGCTTAATACAGTTTTAATGGTAGAAAATACTCTAATGAATATGGACAAAAGTACATTTACAATTCAAGAAATCAAGGAAAAACTTCCAAAAAAAGTTAGCCATAAAAAACTAATAACAATATTGAATTATTTAGAAAAATCCAATAAGATTATTATTTCAATGAAAGGAATAACATGGATACATAATACAAATCCAAATTTAAGAAAAGATGTTTCTAAAGGATATGAAACTTAGAAAAGAAATTATTTGCCATCGTAAAGTCTATCAGCAAGAGCACGGGGAAGCTTGTTTTCAATAACTGCTTTTGCAGCCGACTTGATATCATATGAAACTCTATACCAAGAAGCCTTGGAATTTTCAGTATCAAAAACCATAAAACAAGCCTTAGAAATCCCATCACGAGGCTGACCCACGCTACCCGGATTTAAAAACAACTGCGAATCAACATCAGCTTCCATTTGTACATGTGTATGACCACAAACTATAACATCTGCAGCAACACCTTTAGCCATCTTCTTAAGAGTCTCATCAGGGGTAAACGGCTGAATATACTCAAACAGATTATCGCGAGGGCTACCATGACAAATGTAAAAACTCACCCCATCATGATTGATTAAAATTTTATATGGGGTTTTTTTCAAAAAATCCATATCCTTTTCATCAAGCTTTTTTCTACTAAAATCAATTCCAGCAGAACCAAGTTCTTTAAACCAACTAGTTTTGCCTTCTAAAACTGCTAAATCATGATTCCCAAGCACTGATTCAACATTGTAATCCTTCAAAAAACTTAAACACTCGCGGGGGAAAGCATAATAGCCCAAAGTGTCACCACAGCAATACAATTTATCAATGTTCATGCTATCGATTTTTTTGAAAACCTCTTTTAGAGCATGAAGATTTGAGTGAATATCAGAAATAAAACCAATTTTCATATGCCTCTGCCACCACAGGCTTGCTATATAGATTTGAATATTTAGTATATACTACTTATATGTTGTATAAACAAGGTTATTTTTTTAAATTGTGAATGTAAAATCAATAAATCTACTTACTCTATAGATAATATTTGAGAAGTTTTTATATTACAAATTAAAGCTTTTAAAATAAATGATTGTAAGATTTGAATATTGGCAAAGCGAAGAAGACGGCCGATGGTACTTTCATCTTTTAGCACCAAACGGAGGGGTACTAGCACATAGTGGTTCATACCCAACAGAATATGATTGCTTGGAAGGTATAGAAGACGTTAGAAGATACTCACGAACCGCTGTTGTAGTCCAACCAGATGTTGCATCCTACTACTAATTTCGTATTTATAATCTATATTCTATATATTTTATTTGAAAAGTATTTATATCAAAGATTCTAAATCAGGTGAAATTGAAGACTTGAATCTTCCACAATCAAGGCCCTCCTCCCCCAAATTGAAGTATTGCTTTTTTTAATCCCTCAGGGGGAGGAAAGAACTTTATTTTATATAAGCAAACTTTCTAAATCCACTCTGCAAGTTGCTCGGCATCATTGAAAAGTTTTTTTCTAATAAGCATTCCAACTAAAATTGCGGTAATAATTCCACCACCAACAATCATAAGATAAACAATTATCTGATATTCTGCTGCAACCAATGGATCGGTTCCTGCAATCAAAAGACCACTCATGGCCCCTGGGATAAAAATAATTCCAAGGGTTTTAAGCCTGTCAATTGTGGGAATAAGAGATGCACGAATACTAATTTTACCGTATTCTTCTAAAGCCTTCTTTGAATCAGCACCAAGAGAAAGCGCTGTTTCAATAGCAGTACGATTAAGCTTTACCTCACGAAGCATTCTATCAAGACAAATGCTACAAATTGCCATACTATTTCCAAAAGCCATACCTGCGAGAGGTATTATAAACTGAGGCTCAAGAGGCATAGCACGAGACACGGCAAGTACTATCATTACAACAGTAGAGCCCACAAGAATGGCAGGTGCAGTAACACTAAATGCTCCTTTCATACCAGTAGCTCTCTTGGCACTAGTATAACCTCCAAATAGAACCATGCCAACTAATAGTATCCATATCAAAAAATACCAGTACTCAAAATCAAACAAAAATGTGAGAAACAATGAGATTGCTGTAAGCTGTAGACCACCCTTTATAATAGCATAAGTAAACTCTTTTCCAAGATTGAGTTTTTTGATAATCGAGAGTACAATTACAACACCTAAAAGGATAAACACAGTTGCTAAAATGTACAAACCTTCAACAGGGCCATAGGGAATTCCTGCATCAGCTGAAAGAATTATCAATATGCTCCCTCCCATTTGAAATCCTTAGTATTTTCAACACTTTTTACAACACCTTCTTTGATATTTGCAATTCTATCAGAAACCCTCATTGCCTGCTCAACATAATGTGTAACCCATAGAACTGTAAGACCAAGATTTTTTGAAAAATCAACAATAGTTTTTTCAACGGTCTGAATGTTTTTTGGATCAACGCCATTTGTCGGCTCATCTAGAAGAAGAACACTTGGATCTAATGCAATAGCTCTTGCAAGTGCAACACGTTTTTTTTCACCACCGGAGAGTTTTTCTGCATTTTTTTCTAAAAAATCGGTTGCAAGACCTGCATCTAAAACACATTTTTTGATATGCTTTCTATCTATATCTCCAATGATTTTTGGTCCATATGAAACATTTTCAAATACAGACCCGTTAAGCATTACACTTTCTTGGTGAACAAGCACTATTTTTCTTCTAAGCGTAGATGGTTGAAAACTTTTAATATCATTTTTTTCAAAGAGGATATTTCCGGAATCTGCTTCAATTAGTCTATTTATACAACGAAGAAGAGTGGATTTACCAGAGCCAGATGGCCCTACAAGCGCTATTATTTCTCCTTTTTTCACCTCTAAATTTATACCTTTGAGTATTTCTTTTTTATCCAAGTTTTTTTTAAGATCTTTAATGGAGATAATACTCATTTTATATTACCTCCTCCGATAGCTCCTGTATGAATCTTTTAAGACTTTCAAGAGTTTCTTTTCCCTTGTCTGTTACAGTGTATATATTTCGTATTTTGCCGTCTACATTTTCTTGTTTTGATTCTAGCAAATCGTTTTTTTGCATGTCATGAAGAATGGGATACAAAGTTCCAGGGCTAATGCTATAGCCATGTGATGCGAGTTCTTCTATCATTTCAAGGCCATATATACCATTGTCAACTTTTGCATGATGAAGTATATGGACTCGAATAAAGCCTAGTAGAATCTTTCTTTCATACATTATTATCGAAATTCGATATCGTATTTCGATATAAATAATTTTTGCTTCAAAAACTAATTAGAAAACTTTCCTCTTGTTCTATTTGCAATACCTACTAAACTAAGCATAATGGGAACTTCAACAAGAACACCTACAACAGTTGCTAGAGCTGCCCCTGAATTTAGACCATATACACTTATTGCAACAGCAACGGCTAGTTCAAAAAAATTACTGGCACCAATCATAGATGCGGGTGCTGCAATCTTGTGAGGAAGTTTCCATAAAAATGCCCAGCCATAGGCAAGTGCAAATATAAGATAAGTCTGAATAGTTAGGGGAACCGCGATTAATAATATATGAAACGGGTTTGAAAGAATTATTTCTCCTTGAAAAGAAAATAGTATTACAAGTGTTAGAAGAAGACCCATAATAGTAATTTTTCCAAACTTACTGAGCAAGTTTTCTACAGCTTTTTCACCTTTTCTAGAGATAAGAATTCTTCTTGTAAGATATCCAAAAAACAATGGGATTACAACAAAAAGCACAACTGAGAAAAACAATGTTTCATAAGGAACAATAAGTCCACTAATACCTAGCAAGAAAGACACAATGGGCACGTACAATAACAAAATAATCAAATCATTAGTTGCAACTTGTACAACCGTATAACCAGGATCTCCTTTTGATAGATGGCTCCATACAAATACCATAGCCGTACATGGTGCCGCACCAAGGAAAACTGCGCCTGCTAAATATTGTTTCTGAAGTTCAGGATCAATAAACTGAGAAAAAACTATAGTTAAAAAGAAAACAGCGATAATATACATTGTAAAAGGTTTTATAACCCAGTTCGTAAACCAAGTAACAACAAGTCCTTTTGGCTTTTTTGTAGCATTTACAATGCTTGTAAAATCAACACGAACCATCATAGGATAAATCATAAGCCATATTAAAATTGCAACAGGAATTGAAACTTGAGCATATTCAAAATTACTTAAAAAATCAGGAAAGGCTGGAAAAACTTTTCCAATAAAAATGCCAACTGCAATACATATTATAACCCATAGACTCAAATATTTTTCAAAAAATCCTAGTTCTGAATCACTCATTTGAAATACACGCTCCTTTTAATTCTAATTTTTCAGAAATATTATCAATTTTTTTCAGAATAGTATAAATTTCGGGATCTACGATTTTGTAGTATATATTTTTTCCATCCTGTCTTGAAATAACAAGCCCACAGCATTTTAAAAGCTTTAAGTGATGTGAAACAAGTGACTGTTCAAGCTTTAGTTTCTCAACTAAATCATGAACGCATTTTTCTTTATTTTCTAAGATCAAGAGAATATTTCTTCTGTTGTCGTCAACAATACATTTTAGGAAATTATTAGATTTCATATGAACAAATATTCATATGAATATTCATTCATATAAACTTTTCGTAAATAATCTATATATCCCACTCAAGAAGAAAAAAACTCAATAATCCAACTCTTTATCTCATCCCTGGTTTTTCTAAAAGCAGAAAGAATTTCTTCAACACTTCCTTCAACCGAGGAAGGATCTTCAAAACTTTTATGAATAACTTTTTTACCAGGGAAAAAAGGACAAGTCTCGCGAGCACTATCACAAACAGTTACAACCAAGTCAAAGTTTTCACCTTTAAACTCTTGTACAGTCTTGGAGTAATGCTTTGAAAGATCAATTCCTATCTCTTTCATTACTTCAACAGCATAAGAATTTACTTTTGTCTTTTCAACACCAGCACTATATGCTTTGTAAGAATTTGCATACAAAGAATTCAAAAAACCTTCTGCAATCTGAGATCGGCAGGAATTATGAGTGCAGAGAAAAAGAACTGTTTTTTTATCCATTATTTTTCACGCCGGTAAAACAAGCCTTACTTGTTTCCTCTCTGCAGTCAATTTCGACACGATTGCCAGTTTCCATATAAAAGATTTTTTCAGCCATTTTACATGCATGATCAGCACATCGCTCAAGGTAACGAGCGACCATGATATAATCCATACATCTTTTTATGACTTTTGGATCTTCCATCATATATGAAAGTGCTTCTCTGAAAATAGAGTATCTAAGTTCATCGACATCTTCTTCACGGTCAATAAAATCATTAAAAAGTTTTATATCACCTGTTTTAAAGACTTTCATAGCATCATCTATCATACTGCATACAATATCTGCCATATGAGGGATGTCAACTAGTTTTCTAACGTGTTTGTCTTTTTCAAAATGCTTTACAATCTTTGCAATATCTTTACCATAACGACCGATACGTGTAAGATATGTTATAAGTTTTAAAATACAAGCAATCTCACGCATATCCTTGGCCATGGGCTGATAAAGAGCGATAAGCCTGAAGGCATCTGCTTCGATTTTATCATCGTAATCAGCAATGTCAATTTTATGATCTATTACCCATTTAGCCTTTTTTTCATCAAGTTCTTTTAAAGCAAAAATTGATTCTCTAAGCATCTTTTTTGAAAGATTTCCCATCTTTATTACTTCTTCTTTAAGTTCTTCTAATTCATCATGAAATTTTTCAACCATTTTTTTCGACCTCTTTATTTATCCAAATCTTCCTGTAATATAATTCTCAGTACTTTCTTCTTTAGGATTTTCAAATATCTGCTTTGTATCTCCAAATTCAATCAGCTTGCCAAGATACATATATGCAGTATAATCAGAAACTCGAGCGGCCTGTTGCATATTATGAGTAACAATAACAACAGTATAATTTTTGATAAGCTCACGAATCAAATCTTCTATTTTTGCTGTAGCAATAGGATCGAGTGCACTGCACGGCTCATCCATTAGAATTACATCAGGATTAATAGCCAATGCACGAGCTATGCAAAGACGCTGTTGTTGCCCTCCAGAAAGGCCCATGGCTGAATCCTCGAGCCTATCTTTTACTTCTTCCCATATAGCTGCCTCTTTAAGGCTTTTTTCAACAATCCCATCTAATTTCTTTTTGTTTCTCATGCCTGCTATTCTACAACCATAAGCAATATTTTCATAAATCGATTTTGGAAAAGGATTTGGTTTTTGAAAAACCATTCCGACCTTCTTACGAATCTCAACAACATCAGTCTTGCGGTCGTAGATGTTTTCTCCTTCAAAAGAGATTTCTCCTTCAACACGACAAAGAGGAATGATATCATTCATACGATTCAGACAACGGATGAGTGTAGACTTTCCACAACCAGAAGGCCCAATAATCGCAGTGGCTTTATTCCTATATACTGGCATATTTACATTATATAAAGCCTGACTTTTATCATACCACAGACTAAGGTTTTTTACATTCATTTTTGTTTTTTTTGAACCATTATTTTTAGCCATATATACTACCTCAAATCTTAAAACTCAACTCTATACTTTTCCCTTAATACAATCGATACCGCATTAATTATTAGAATAATCGATAACAACAAAAACGCAGTACCCCATGCATTCTGTTCAACATCATAAGCACCAATTTTTCTTGTCAACTCATAAAGATGAAATGGAAGAGCTTGAAACGAATCAAAAATGCTGCCAGGAATTCCTGCACCCATAGTATAAGCAAAGAATAAAATTGGTGCAGTTTCACCAGATGCACGTCCAATTCCTAAAACACCACCGGTAATAATGCCGGGAATTGAAGGTGGAAGAACGACTCTACGAATTGTTTGCCATTTTGTCGCACCAACAGCATAAGATCCCTCTCTTAAAGTCTGGGGAATGGAACGAATTGCCTCCTCAGAAGAACGAATGATAATTGGCAATGTCATAAAAGACAATGTCAAAATTCCAGACAATAAGCTAAAACCAAATATAGGAGCAAAAATAGCAAAACCAAACAAGCCATGAACAATTGATGGAATTCCTTGTAAAATATCAACTGCGATACGAATTACTCTAACAATTTTACCCGGTTTTGCATACTCGCAAAGATAAATTGCACTGCCAACACCCAATGGAATAGCAATAACTGCTACACCTGCCATTAGGAGAAGAGTCCCAACAAGGGCTGAGCTAACACCGCCTTGTTGCCCGTGATCCATAAAATCCTGAGTTAAAAAATCCCAGGAAATAGCTGGAAATCCACTAACCATGACATTTCCGATAATGTTAATCAAAGCATATAAAGTCAAAAAGATGCTGAAAATAATAATGAAATACGCAGATGCTTGACTTGCTTTACTTGTGAATCTATAAACAGGTTTTAAGCTAAAAGAAACACCTAAAACACCAACTATGACCATGATTATGGATGATATAAAAAACTTCAAAATCGATGCATCTATATCAAAGTCCCTTAAACCATAAACTGGAGGCAATGAGGAAATATAAACTGCAATTAGTATTATAACTGCTGTTACAATAGTAAAGGAACTTAGTTTCTTGTAATTCTTAAAAGTAACAGCTGAATAAATTATTTGTATTATAAATAAAGATGATAATGACAATAACAAAAATCTTAGATTAAAATCACCTATATAAAATGATAAAACCGCGGATGAAAATCCAATTGCTAATATCACCAAAGATAACAATATAGAAGTTGAGCAGAGGACATTTACAAATGTATAATTTTCTTTATCTTTTAAAATGTCAGATAAATAAGAAATTTTTTTAGTGATCGAGTCAATTTTTATCTTCAATTTTTTAGCCTCCTTTGAATTTTTTCTCAACTCGTTCTTTTAGAATGTTAGAAGCAATACTCATTATGCCAACTATCAAAAATAAAATAACGCCACATGCGAAAAGAGAATAGGACTGCATACCTGTTGCCTCACCCATATCAAGAGCTATTATAGATGTAAGAGTAGCACCTGTGCTCTCAAATATATCAAATGGTGGAACAGGTATATCCATAAGATTTCCAAGTACCAACGAAACAGCCATGGTCTCACCGACAGCACGACCAATTCCAAGTATGACTGCAGCAGATATTCCAGAAATCGCGGTTGGAAAAGTTACTTTTTTAATTGTTTGCCATTTTGTCGCACCAACGGCAAGTGATGCTTCTTTTAAACCTCGTGGAACTGATTTTAAAGCATCATCAGAAACACTAATTATTATTGGAAGAGCCATAATCCCTAGAATTAATGAACCGGCTAGATAAGAAAAACCTGATAACATATCAAAGTTATCTTTTAGATATACTCTCAATAATGCTGCACCTAAAAAACCAAAAACAATTGAAGGAATTCCTGCCAAAAGTTCAATAATTGGTTTTAATAAAACTCTTAGTCGATATGGTGCTATTTCGGATAAAAAAATTGCTCCGCCAAGACCAAGGGGTATAGCAATTATCATTGCCCCTATTGTTACAATAACTGTTCCAAAAATTGCGGCACCTATATTGAATACTCCTCTTGTTTCATTCCATTCAGTACCAAATATTCCAAATCCATATTCACTAAATGCAGGTATTGCTTCTGAAAACAGATAGTAAAATATGAAGAAAATAATGAAGATTGAAATTGCTGCAAGAACGAAAAAGAAATAATGGATTATTTTTTCTTTTCTTCTTCTTGGAAATATTTTATTATAAACTTTAAAGAAAGAGCTTAATGCTGCCAGAATAAAAAGATAAAATCTTTTTAGACTTTTCTTTATCCCTTTATATGAAGACAGCATTTGTAAGACCCGTTGTCGTTATTTTTGTTTTATTGTTTAGATGATTGGTATGAAACCTTCATCTTCTACGATTTCTTGTCCTTCAGTGCCTTTTACGTAATCGAGGAATTCTTTTACTTTACCTGTCGGCTGTCCAACAGTGTACATATGCAGACTACGTGATATAGAATAGCTACCATCTTTCACTGTATCAACAGAAGGTATAACTCCATCTATTGCTATTGAAGGGCAAGTTTCATCATCAACGTATCCAAGGCCAACATAACCTATTGCATTGTCTGCCTCTGATACAGATAATACAACATCTGAGTTTTCTTGGTTGACTTTATCAACTGCTAAGTCTCCACCATCTTCTTCAAAGTCTTCAAGTGCATTACCTGAACTGTTTTCTATTAGTTCAACAAATGATGCTCTCGTACCTGACGAAGATGCACGGTCGTTTACAAATATCTCTTCATCTGGTCCACCTAGTTCGTTCCAGTTGCTTATTTCGCCAGTATATATCATATAAAGTTGATCCATAGTTATACCAGTTATTGATGTTTTTATAGCTGGACTTACAACAACTGCTATTCCATCATAAGCAACTACATGATCAACTAGGTCGTCCATTGTTATATCAGTTCCATCATCATGTTGATATTTGTAAGTTCCATCTTCATTTTTTACATCGGATTCTTTTGCATTTCTTGATGCATCACCTATGTCGACTTCACCACTTAGTACGGATTTAATTCCAACTGATGAACCACCGCCAGATACGGATACTTTCACATCACTATTTTCAGCCATGAATTGTTCTGCAGCGGTTTCAGCTATTGGTAAGACAGTTGATGAGCCTTTTATTGTTATATTTGATGCATCTGTTTGTTCTGTACAGCCTGAAAATGCCACTACTGCGAGAGTTATGGTGACAAGTAACACTAGCGTCATTTTACCTATTTTTTTATTACTTTTACTACTCATAATTTATCAGCCGCACAATTTTCCTATTTTAATATATACTTTATCTACATATACTATATTTTTATATATAGCCAATATAGACATATATAGCCCTATAGCAAAATATATAAATACAACATGTATACTGCGGACCAACGGGGATTTGATTCTAAATGGAAGTAAGAAGAGTCCAAATGACTGGCGGATCGTCATATATCATAACATTGCCAAAAGAATGGGTAAAACAATCAAACATAGAAAAAAACGATCCTGTAGGGTTATTACGCCAATCTGATGGTACATTACTAATAACATCTGAAATGAACAGAAGAAGCCATCAAAGAGAAAAAGAATTTTTAGTAACAGATACTACAAATAACACATTTCTTTTCAGAAAACTAATTGGCGCATATATCTCAGGATATGATTCAATTACAATAAAATCAAAAGGCAGAATGCCTCCTAAAGTAAGAACGATTATAAGAAAATTTATTCAAACAACAATAGGTCAAGAAGTAGTTGAAGAAATAGATAACAAGATAATAATAAAAGACTTGTTAAATCCTGCAGAAATGCCTTTTAACAGGTCTATTAAAAGAATGCATATAATGGTCAAAGGAATGTATGATGATGTTATAAATTCAATTAGTGAAAAAGACAAAAAACTAGCTGAAGACATCATATTAAGAGACAATGAAGTAGATCGGCTTCATTGGCTTATCGCACGTCAACAAAACATCTTAAACAGAAATGTAAATTTTGCAG
Organism: uncultured Thermoplasmatales archaeon; assembly: GCA_964597365.1. GTDB lineage: Archaea > Thermoplasmatota > E2 > DHVEG-1 > DHVEG-1 > CAZKUB01. Next base: position 11,474 of record CAZQXW010000046.1, read on the forward strand.
ACAAAATGGGAATTACAATTGAAGATGCAACCACCTCTTATCTTCTAAGTAAAAGACTAGAAAGAATAGGCGATCACATTATAAAAATTGCAGAAAATAATCTAAATATAATTGATAAAAAACTTGATGAAAAACTGATAACAAAAATAATTACCGCAGCAAATTATTCACTTGAAACATTAAATAAAAGTGTCAGTTCATACTACAAAAAAGATATAAATGAGGCAAATGAAAATATTGACCGGGTAGAAAAATTGGAAAAATTATGTGAGGAAGCAAAATCACCAGTATTAAAACAAGAACCAATAGTTTCACTTTCTCTAGGTTACATATTAGAAAGCATTGGCAGAATCGGCGAATACGCAGAAGATATATCTGAAACTGTAATCAATCATCTTGTAGGAAAAGACTAAAATTATTTAGCAATCATCGAGCGGAGCCAGTCTGCTACATTTTCTGCATGATCTGCTATTTCATCTACCCAATCAGTTATTTTTAAAAGATGATATACATCCATAGGATCAAGTTTTTTTTCTAGTCTATATATGCCTTTATTCATCTCATATTTTTTCTTATCTGCTTTATACTCAAGCTCATGGATTTTATGAATAAACTCTTTTGTCTGCTCACGCTCACGTTTTACAAAGCCAGTATCTACTAAGTCTCTAATATTGCATACCGCCTCTTCCATAGCTTTTATAGTATCCATAACAAGATTTGCATGTTCAATAAACGTTTTTTGAAGTTCTTTAGGAATCTTAGTGCGCCTCATATCAAGCATTTCAGAAAGATTTTCTGCATGATCAAGAATCGCATCTTGCTCTCGGAGGGCCCACAAGAATTTACCTTTGTCTACAGGCATCAGAAGACTAGAAGGCAAATGATTTCTAAGATTTCCTTTAATAATATCTGCCTCATGCTCTATTTTTGAAACTTTTTTAGCAATTTCAGAAAAACCTTCATAGTTACCCTCATAGTATTTTAGTATAGATTCATGTAAAAGGCCTATTCCCTCACGGACCTTACACATATGATTTACAAGCTGAACAAAAGGAGTCTTTCTTCTAAACACATCAGAAATAGGTACTCTAAAATGATCTTTATCTTCATTCATATATTTCTCACCTCTCTTATACACCAACTATGGTCTTTAACAATAAATAAATTCCTATACAAGTACCTGCTGCCACAGGCAGGGTCAAAACCCATGACACAATAATCTTTTTTATAACACTGAGATCAACTGCTTCAAGGCCCCTTGCAAGACCAACGCCAATTACAGCTCCTACAACTGTATGTGATGTAGAAATTGGGAGCCCTAATTTTGAACAAACCAATACTGTTGTTGCAGCGCCAAAATCAACAGAAAAACCACGTGTGTTTGTAAGACTTGTAATTCTACTACCAACAGTTTTCATAACACGTCTGCCCCAAGTCATACAACCAATGGCAATGCCAAGCCCACCAAGACTAAGAAGCCATATTGGAACCTCAACCTGGCTTCCGATCGTAAGGCCTTGTGCCAGAGGTATAATCGATGCAACAGGGCCAATTGCATTTGCAACATCATTTGCACCATGAGCAAAAGCAACATACATAGACGTTCCAACTTGAAGTTTTCTAAATATCCTCTCAACTGTTGCATAATCCTCTGGGCCTTTTGCTTGAATCTTTCTTAAAAAAACAATTCCAAGTAATGCAACAATTATTGCAGCAATTGTTGCTAAAACAAGTCCTTCGTTTGTAGAAACACCATAATTTTTACTAAGAGATGTTTTCAAAAATAAAGAAGATACAATAAGAAATGCTGTAAAACCAAATATTATCGGTCCTACTATTTTTGCAGCTTCAACCGGGCTTTCTTTAGAAAAAATACTCTTTACTATTATTTTAAAGATTAGAAATGCAAGAATGCACCCTGCAACAGGTGACAGAACCCAACTTGCAACAACAGATCCTACTTTCCCCCACATCACAACTTGTGTTCCACCAGCAATTAGCCCAAAACCCATAAGTGAACCAATTATAGAATGAGTAGTTGAAATCGGCATTTCCTTCCAAGTAGAAAGTGTAACCCATAACGCTGCTGCAAGAAGACTTGCAACAAAACCTAGTAACAATATTTGATTATTTAGACCCGCTGAGTCGACATCTACTATTCCTTTTCTTACAGTATCTGTCACATGACTTCCAACAAAAACAGCACCGACTAAATTTAGAACACCCGCAATTACTACTGCCTGTTTAAAAGTAATTGCTTTGGCGCCTACAGCGGTGGCCATTGAGTTTGCAACATCGTTTGCACCAATGCTCCATGCCATGTAAAAAGCAATGGCACTGGTTCCACCAATGATTAGCCACATATTTGGATCTTCTAACAACCTGCCTCCCTCAACAAATTATCTTTCGAATATTCTTGTGGTATATAGACTATATAGAAAAGTATTACTAAAAAATAAAGTAAATAGATTTTTTTATTTTACTTTGATTTGAAAATTATCTTCATTTTGTAGTGCTTCAAAATTTACATCAGTATAAAACTGTTTTAAAAGCCACATATTAGTACTAGCATGATTGCTTAGTTTTCTAACATTACAAGAAGACATCCCATTCTTTTTTGCAAGAACCATGTATGGCAATATTTGATCAAATGCATAAGCATCCAGTGTAGAATACGACTTTATTTCTTCTAAAAGAAAGTTTGCAGCGTTCAATCCTACTTCTTCAGAAGGAATTCCTTTATCACCAAGAACTGTAGAGCCAACAATAGCGTTATTTATTTTACTCCAGAGAGTAACACCTACGCCGGGGGAAAGAGAAGTAGATTTCTGAACATCAATTTTAGCAGGAAGATCCTCTTTGACTAAAGTCTTTGAAGCTGTATGTTTAATTCTTCTTGCTATGTCTTCAGAAAGATTTGATATACAAATCGTACCTTTTATTTCTGAAAAATCGGGCTCGTTGGAAATATCCAAAGGTTTTAATTTTTTTACAGGATTTATCGTAATTATAGCCTCACCTCCACCACGCGGGTAATAACCACGCAATATCAAATCAGAATAAACCTTTACACCCATCTTTTCAATTAGTGGTAAAAACACATTTTCAAAATAATCCCATGAAGGGCTCCATTTAACATCCGTACCGCCCGAAATGCTTACAGTAATTTTTTCCTTTGAATTAAGGCAAGCAAGAATAATTGCTTGAAAAACAAGAGTAATGCTTCCTGCAGTACCTACTTCAAACTTGTACTTGCCTGGTTTTATTTTCCCGGGTTTAAAAGTAACTTCAGTTGAGCCGATTTCTACGCCCGAAGTTTCTGCAGAAAATATTTCTTCAAGGCTTTTGAGTACGACATAATGCTGAGGCTTAAGCCCTGGCTGATCTCGGTTAGCCCGAATATTTGTAATCTTTATTGATTTTTCATTCAAACAAGAAAGTGCGACAGAATTGCGAAGTACTTGTCCGCCACCTTCACCATACGAGCCGTCTATTTCAAGCAAATATCATCACCAATTTATGCAATCATATCATATAACATCTTAAATGCAGCATTACATGTCTGATACTTATTTTCTATTCTGCTGCCTTTAAAATTAAATTTTTTAACAATAACCTCTTTTGAGTTTGATACAGCAATGTATACAAGACCAACAGGTTTATCAGGTGTGCCGCCGGCAGGTCCTGCAATACCTGTTGTAGATAATCCTATATCTGCATTGGAATTCTTACGAGCACCTTTGGCCATTGATTCTGCAACTATCCTACTTACTGCTCCATTTTCTTTTAAATCTTTAGCAGAAACACCTAATAACTCCATTTTTGCCTCGTTGCTATATGTTACAAAACCTCTTTCAAAATAATCAGAACTCCCACTAATATTTGTAAAAGTATGAGCAATAAGACCACCTGTACAAGACTCTGCTGTTGCAACTTTGATTTTTTTATTTGACAGTATTTTGGATACTTTTTCTACCAATTCTTCGTCGATCAAGTATGCTTCCTCGTAAAAAGAAAATATGTTTTAGGTTAATAAGGTTAAAGCTATAAAAATTCGAAATGATTAAATAATGTCCTTTATTGTCAATGGTATATAGACTATATAGTTAAATATAGTAAAAAAGTAAGTGAGGAGGAAAATAGATTTGAAGAAAAATATAATTGTTTTACTGGTAGCCATGGCTCTGCTGGTAGGAATATTGAGCGGTTGCACGGAAGAAACAACAACGGAAAATAATGCTCCAGAAGCGTCTTTTACAAGTGAGGTTAATGAAACTACAAATACTGTAACTTTTACTGATGCTTCAACAGATGCAGATAATGATACACTAACATACAGTTGGGACTTTGGAGATGATGAAACAAGTACAGAACAAAACCCAGTTCACACATATGCAGAAAATGGAACATATACAGTAACACTCACTGTAGATGATGGAAATGCAACAGATGATTACTCAGCAACAGTTGAAGTAAATGTACCTGAAGTAACTATGCCTGTTGCAGATTTTACATATGAACCAATGACAAATATAACAAATACAACTCAAGTAAACTTTACAGCTGTTGTAACATTGGGTGATGCAACAAATCTAACATACATGTGGGACTTTGGAGATGGTACAAACTCAACAGAAGAAAACCCAACACATACCTATGCAACAAACGATACATATGAAGTAACATTAACTGTAACAGATGAAAACGACACAACTCTAACAGACACATCAGATACAGTAGAAATAGTTGTAGAAACAGCAGAATAAAACAAACATGCAGGAATAAAATCCTGCAAAATCTTTTTCTTTTTTTGATTTTAGCATTAAATATTATATAGTTAATTCTTTATGCACTTCAATTAAAAAGAACTAGTCCCGTAGTGTAGCGGTCAATCATTTTGGCCTTTGGAGCCAGAGACCCC